>JANPCQ010000130.1:0-2743 GCA_031431055.1 Nitrosarchaeum sp. | reverse complement strand
TAGGAAGAAGTCTTGCATCTGTGACTGATTGTTTGATAATAGGAGAAAGTATTCCTGGTGGCACAACCACTGCTCTTGCTGTATTACGAGGATTAGAATTCAAAGCTAAAGTAAGTTCTAGCATTCCAAATAATCCAGTTGAATTAAAAAATCAAATTGTTAATTTGGCATTAGGGAGATTAACTTCCAATAATCCATATCATGTAATATCTGAAGTTGGTGATCCTATGATTGCCTTTGTAGCTGGTATGTTAAGTTCCGCATCTGAAATCACTAAAGTAATGTTAGCAGGTGGTACCCAAATGGCTGCTGTTTTAGCATTTGCTTCAAAAATTGGATTCAATGAACGAAATACTGCTATTGGAACCACTTCTTACATATCTAATGATAACAGTGCTAATTTTACATCACTTGTTTCAGAAATTGCAGATATTCCTATCATAGCTGTCAACCCTAGACTTGAAAATTCCAAATTTTCAGGACTAAAAGCATTCTCACAGGGATTTGCAAAAGAAGGTGTCGGTGCAGGCGGTAGTATTATTGCATCTATGATAAAAACAGGAAATGATTCCACTCATTTTTTAACGCTATCTGAAAAAGAATACACTCGACTTTTTACTTCACTGTGACTGATTTAGCTAAGTTTCTTGGATAATCTGGGTCAGCGTCTTTTTCAATTGCGGCATAATATGAAAGCAATTGTATTGGAATTGTTTCTGAAATAGGATATGCTAATTCACTTGTTTTTGGAATTTCTATCCAATAATCATAGACATCACTTTTCTCATCTGATATCCCGATGATCTTTGCACCACGTGCTTTAATTTCTCTAGCACTTGTTAATGTATCCAAATATGTTGAATCATTTGGATTAATTATAATCACAAATACATTGGAATCCATAAGTGCCAATGGACCGTGTTTTAATTCTCCTCCTGGTATTCCTTCTGCATGAATGTATGTCAATTCTTTTAATTTTAAAGCAGATTCTATTGCTATTGGATAGTGAATTCCTCTACCTAAAACATAGATATCTGAAATTTCTTTAATTTCCTTAGCAATGTGCCTAATTTGAGCATGATTTTCAAGAATTTTTGAAATTGCTTCTGATATTTCTTTATAGCTAATCTCAAACTTTCCATTACACAACTCTTCTGTGATTTTGTATATTATGATCATTTGAGATGTAAAACTTTTTGTTGCCGCAACGCCTATCTCTGGGCCACAATTCATCCCAATTACAATATTTGATTCCCTTGCCAAAGATGATGTAAGTGAATTTACTATGGAAATAACCTTGCAGTTTACTTTTTTTGCAATATTTACTGCATCTAATACATCTGCACTTTCACCACTTTGTGAAATTGCAATTAATGTTGAATTTGATTCAATTGTATCTGAAGAAAATTGTAATTCACTTGAAATTATTGCATCTACTTTTATTTTTGCATATTTGGCTAAAACTTGTTTTGCAATCAATGCTGCATTATAACTAGTTCCGCTTCCAGTTATGTAGATGTTCTTCGAATTTTTAATATAATTTGCTGCATTTTTAATTGCATCTTTTGTATTTTCTCCTGCTTTGAATATAGTATCTGGCTGCTCCGAAATTTCTTTTAATGTAAAATGTGCATAGTCGCCCTTATATGCATCTGCAAATTCTTTTGATACTTTTGTAATTTGCTGTTTTACGCTTTCGCCATTAAAATCTAAAATTTGTAATCCGTCTTTATCAATTATAACAAAATTACCATTTTCAATGTAAATGGCATTATCTGTTTGTTCAATAAATCCTAAAACATCGCTTGAGAGAAAATAACTGTTTTTTCCAATTCCTACAATTAATGGCTCATGAAATCTTGCAGCTGCCAATTGCCCGTTTTCAAACATTGCAACAAATGCATAATTACCCTTTAATTCTGAAACTGTTTTGATTATTGCACTTTTGACATTCTTGGCTATCTCATAATTTTTTTGAAGAAGATTTGCTATTACTTCACTGTCTGTTTCACTTTTGAAAACATATCCATCTTTTTCTAATTCTTTCTTTAGTTGTTCAAAATTTTCTATAATTCCATTATGTACTATTGCCAGTTTTCCAGAATTGCTAGGATGTGGGTGTGCATTTGCATCTGTCACTTTTCCATGAGTTGCCCATCTGGTGTGACCTATTCCAACTTTTCCAGGTAATGTGTCAAGTTGAATCTTAGAATTTACTTCTTCTACTTTTCCAACTCCTTTTTTTAATTCAATTTGACTATTTGATTCTGTTGCAACCCCAACACTATCATATCCACGATATTCCATTCTTCTCAATCCTTTGACTATTATTGGCGCTGCTGTTTCATTTCCATAATAACCAATAATTGAACACATGACTGATCTATCTGATAATATGAGGGGTTATTTACTGTTAAACCTATTCTTGTAATTATTCAATTGAAAATCTTTCTATTCTAAGATTCTACTTCAGTTGTCTCTGCGGCTGCATTAATTTCAGGTTTTGGTTCTGATTTTTTAGTACTTTCTAACATGCTTGGAATATTGGACTCTGGTGAAAAATGAATGTTCTTTTCCTCTTCCAATGTTACAATATATGATGGAATGTTTACTTTTCTATCTCCAATCATTATGTGTCCATGAATTACTGCCTGTCTTGCTTGGTATGGTGTTTTAAATCCAAACTTTCTTGATACTAATGTTTGTAATCTACGTGAAAGTAAATCATTTACTTGAAGATTGA
>JANPCQ010000129.1:0-1514 GCA_031431055.1 Nitrosarchaeum sp. | reverse complement strand
TATGTTTTAACATCAGGTTGAATGTCTTCTCTATACTTACTTACAACTGCCATTGGAACAAATAACATAGTTGACCAAAATGAAATCGTCATTGCCCAAAGAAGAATTATTCTAACAGGAGATTCTAGTAATGTATATCCTTCATAAGCAATCATTGCAGCAATAATAAATGGTGAGCCTAACAAAAATAATAAAAATACAGACGGTCCACGTTTACTAGAGATATTTTTTGAAAATAATTTTTTTCTAGCTCCAAGGATATGATAAATTGTAATAGCTCCTCCTAAACCCATTGCTATCATGCTTATCGGTCCTAAAATGAAATAAACTGTAACAATCAAAAAAATAAAAATTGTCGCAGTAAGTGCAAATTGAACAGGGTCTTTTTTGGTTTTTGGTTTTACACTATCTTTAAAATGTTTATTTTCTGATGATTTGATTTCTTGCTCTTTTGAAATGTTAAAACAGTTTTTGTGATACCAACTTTTTTGATATCTTGTAGACTTTTCATTTAATTGAATATCATTATTACATAATGCACATTTAGCTAAATTTGGATTTAAAAAAACAGTTCTATCTTTTTTTAAAATATCTATGGGTTTGTTTTTTTCAATTTTATAAATCTCGTCAATATCTACTTCTAATTTTAAAATATTCATCAAGTATTTCTTGTCAGATTCAAAAATTGGATTGTTTTTGTTAATTCGTTTGAGAAGATACTGATTTCTTCCAATATCCCCGTCACCACTTTCAATAATGTCCATTAATCTTGAAATGATGTAATTTTTGTCCAATTTTGCTAATCTCTTTAAACAATTTACTCTTAAATGTAAACTCGTTATGATTATTCTCTATTCTGTCTATTTTTTTGATTAATTTGTATCTTCTAGACTAATCTAAATAAATGGGAATCTTTTAGAAAAAATATGAAAAAAGTTTTTGTTAATGGTTATGGCTCCATTGGAAGCAGAATTACATCCTTTCTAAAAGATGATCCTGAAATTTCTGTGATTGGTGTGGGAAAATACTCTTCTGATGACGATGTTAATGTGGCAATTTCTCGTGGACTAGATGTTTATGTCCCTGAACGAAAATTAAATGATTTTAAGAATTTTAAAATATCTGGAACAATAGAGTCTGCCCTTGATGACTGTGATTTGGTAATTGATGCTGCACCTGGTGGATATGGATACAAGAACAAAAAGAATCTCTACGAGCCAAAAAATTTAATGGCGATCTATCAGGGCGGAGAAACTATACTGGGCGATGAGGCTGTCTCTGATTTACTGTTTAATTCTAGAGCCAACTATGATTTGGCTATTGGCAAAAAACATGTCATGCAAGGCAGTTGTAATGTTACTGGTATGGGGCGCATTTTAGAACCACTAAGAGATAGATTTGCTAAACGATTAATCCGATTTGATGTGACTCTTGTGCGACGATGGGCAGACATTGAACAAACAGAAAAACAAGTATCAGATACTATTGAAATGACTGAAGCACCACATCACGGT
>JANPCQ010000128.1:0-15211 GCA_031431055.1 Nitrosarchaeum sp. | reverse complement strand
CAGTTTTCACATTTTACAAAAGAAAAATCCATTGATAATTCTGCAGTTTTCTTACATTTTGGACATTTTATCTTCACACTTGATTTTGCGTTTGTTATCTATTATTACTTTACATTCAATAAAAGATAAAAGGAGTTCTTTCTTGCTACCTTCTATGAGTCGAACTTGTACAAAATGTAAAAACTCTATCCTTGATAATGAGGAACTTGATATGGTTGCTGAGAAATATCCTGTTTGTAACAAGTGCTGGGCTGAATGGAAAGAATATCGTGTAATGGTGATGAATGAAATGAGACTTGATATGTCCATGGCAGATCATAGAAAACTATTAAAAAAACATGAAAAAATCTTTGCTGGTGTACTTTCTCCTGAAGGAGAAATAGTAGACTATACTAATGAAGACAATAGAAAACCAGATAAACGTCCAGACGCCTAGAACTTCAAGTATTTTTTTGCGTTATCTGGTATAACTATCATTAATTTTCTTTTTTGCTCTGCATCAAGATCATTAATTATTTTCTTAATTGTTTGCGAAAGAATGTCTTTTTTTCCTTCATCTAATGTTAAGAAAATCTCTAATATTCCATCTAAATTAAATACAATTAATTTTTGTGGAGATTCAGAAATCTCATTGATATAGCCAGAAAATAATCCATTCCTCTGTTCTTCTGACAGTGTAGTTAAAATTTCTAACCATGTCTTGAAAAGTTTTGCAAAATTTGGAAAAGGAATTGTAGGTCCAGCTTCAAGAGCATTATTGATGATTTCTTTTCTCTCTACTTCTGTTATTGAGAAAAATTCCATCATTCTTTTTTTCAAAACAGGTATTCTAAGAAAATCTGGAAGATTTGCTAAAATTACTATGATATTTCCTGCATAATTTGGTTCTGTCAACGATCCATTCTATTTCTAATTGAATATTAAATCATCTGACAACACTTCAGCTTAAATAAACGGAATTTAAATTTGAGAATATGACTTCGACTGTTGTTGTTGGTGGATTTTTTGGAGACGAAGGTAAAGGAAAAATAATCTCATATTTAGCAATGAAAGATAACCCAAAAATTATTGTTCGTGGTGGTGCTGGTCCAAATGCAGGTCATACAATTAGAGATGGTGATAAAATATACAAAGTCAGAATGCTACCAAGCGGATTTTTGAATAAAAACGCAAAAGTGATGATTGGTCCTGGTGTTGTCATTAACCCTGCTGTTTTATTAAAAGAAATACAAGATTTTGATGCGTCTGGACGTTCATTTATTGACAAACACTGTGGAATTATTGAAGAAAGTCATCTCCTCCGTGACTCTAAGGGTGAATTAAAAGAAAAAATTGGTAGTACTGGTTCTGGTACTGGTCCTGCAAATGCAGATAGAGCAATGAGAGTTTTAAAATTGGCAAAAGACATCGATTCTTTATCTTCATTGATTGTAGATGTTCCTGCTGAAATAAACTCCGCACTTTCTCTAAATCAAAATGTATTAGTTGAAGGAACTCAGGGCACGTTTTTATCTTTATGGCATGGGACATATCCTTTTGTAACTTCAAAGGATGTTACTGCTTCTGGAATTTGTGCTGATGTTGGACTCGGACCAAAAAAAGTCGATGAAGTAATTGTTGTTTTCAAATCATACGTTACACGCGTTGGCACTGGACCATTAGCAAAAGAACTCACGCTTGCAGAAGCTGAAAGCAAAGGTTGGTCCGAATTTGGAACTGTAACTGGTAGACAGAGACGTGCAGCTGATTTTGATTTTGATTTAGCTAGGCGTGCAATTATGCTCAACAGCGCAACTCAAATTTCTATAACAAAATCAGACGTGATATTTCCAGATTGTGCAGGCAAAACATCTTTTGAAGAACTTTCTAAAGATGCACAATCATTCATAAATAATATTGAAGATAAATTAAACACGCCTGTAACAATAATTGGAACAGGACCTGATATCAATGAAATCATTGACAGAAGAAAATAGCCTGAAAAATTTTGGGTAAGTTTAATTTAGTATTGTACAAAAAATAACCGTGGATAAATTACCTCGTTACATTCAAGTCTCTTCCACGCTGGAATTTTCTAGATTAGTGTGTGCTCTTGAACGTGCACCACGCGTATCATTTCTTCATGAACATAATGGTCAGAAAGTTTTATCAGTTCAAATGGATGTATTGAAAGAAAAACCAATTGTGTATTATACCCCATTTGAACACAACGGTCATTACATTTGTTATGGCTTAAAAGGTGGAAAAGAAGAATCTGATATTGTAAATTCTACATCTGATGCAAGTAAACTATATTCACCTATTGTAAGAATAAAATCTCTCCCAGATGCATTGAAACCTGGAAATGGAACTGCTGACAGATATTTACCTATTGAGCTTGAAGATCTATCTAGTCTTGCAAAACTTACTTGGGGTTTTGAAGAAGCACCGTTTCCGTTATTTTTATTTCCACGTATTGATAAATGGCTTGTTGGTGTTTTTATGAATTTTAATGAAGAAGGAGCCTCTTATTTCTGTCACGTAGTCCTTGATTATGATCCTGAAAAACCATTCTTAAAATTCACAACTAATAATGATGCTGAACCTTCGTTTGTAGAAAACCCCTCAGAACATGGTTATTCCTATATCAAAATTATAAAACTAAAAGAAACACATCCATTAGTTGATTATGGCCACCTTCAAAACTAGAATTTCTCAGATCTCAAAAAAGAATGGCAAAATTATTCTTGCTAATGATTATGATTCATCTGTGAATAATTTAGAGACAAAAACTATACAGAACATCAAAAAATTACATCCATATCTCTGTGGAATTAAACTAAATTTTCATTTATTACTACCTCTAAGTTTAAAAGAAATTTCTAAAATCAATAAAACTGCTCATAATTATGGATTACAAACAATTGCTGACATTAAATTAAATGATATTGGAAATACAAACAAAGTTACTACGGAACATCTTTGGAATTCAGGTTTTGATGCAGTAATCGTTAATCCAATTATGGGATTAGATAGCCTTAAACAATTAGTGAAATCTTCTCACAAGGAAAACAAGGGTGTTATCACATTGTGTCATATGAGTGCCCCTGAAGCCAAGTTATCGTATGATATGGAAATTAAGATGGGTAAAAAACAGCAACTTTATCAATTGTTCTTGGATTGGGCTATTGCCTCTAAAGTTGATGGAATTGTAGTTGGTGCAACATTTCCAGAAATTATTCGATATTGTAATAAAAAAGCAGGTACAAAATTAGATATATTTTCACCCGGCATTGGTACACAAGGCGGAAGTGCTAAAGAGGTCATCTCCATTGGTACTGACTATCTAATTATAGGTAGAACAATACTTAATGCTAAAAATCCTGTGACTGTTTTAAAAGAATTACAACTACAAAGTTTTGGTAAGTAATGATTCTGATTTAGATAAAATTAATTTTGCATTATCAAATGTTGTTTTCTCCATAGCTGTTTGATAATCCATCCAAGTATAATCTAGATGTTCATGTGAAATTGAAACTTCTTCAGTTTTTGTCTCTGCTAAGAAAAAAACAACTCTCTTATGAACTAGTTCTCCATGAAATTGAAAATTATATTCTATCCATTCCTCAAAATCATCTAAAAACACAATGTCTGTGATTCCTGTTTCTTCTAGTGTTTCTCTAATAGCTGTTTGATGAGTTGTTTCACCTTCTTCCATTTTACCTTTAACAAAATCCCAATGCCCTGATGGATAATGTAATAACAAAAATAAAATTTTTGAATTCTCTTTTCTAAACAACACTATACCTGCAGATGTTTCTTTTATCATTTCTATATACTTCCTAATTATTTTCCTAATCTTCTTTTTCTTTCTTGGAATGTTCTAATGGCCCTCATCAAATCAATTTTTCTGAATTCTGGCCAAAATATATCCATAAAGATCAATTCACTATATGCACTTTGCCACATGAGAAATCCACTTAATCTTTTTTCACCAGACGTTCTTAAAATCATATCTGGCGATGACTGTGGTAAATGTGACGTGTATAAATTAGATTCAATTTCTTTTTTACTTATATCATTAACATTAAGAGATCCATCTTTGATCTTTTCAGCTATTTTTTTCACAGCATCCACTAATTCATTTTGTCCTCCATATGCTAATGCAATATTGAGAAAGTGATTATCATAATTTTTTGTTGCGTCATCTAATCGTTTTAGAACTTCTTTAATTGAATTAGGCAGTAGTTCTATTCTACCGATTCCTTTAACTCTCATTTTATTTTTATGAATCCTGGGATCATTGTACAGTTTTTCTAATCTCATACGAATCAGTTCATAAAGATGTTCTAATTCCTCGTCATCTCTATCTAGATTCTCTGCTGAAAGTGCATACAAGGTAATTATTTTAATATCAAATTCTTCGCACCAATCAAGAAGATTTTCTACTGCATCAGCACCCTTCCAGTGACCTGTTTTTGGAATGGTGAGGTGTCTTTTTGCCCATCTTCTGTTTCCATCTAAAATCAAGGCAAGATGATTTGGAATATCCCCACCACGTATTTCACTTTCAAGTCTTTTTGAATAAATTCTATATAATCCAGATAATTGAAATATTGTATCTTTTATTTTGTTAATATCTAATCACCACTGATAATTGGTACATGCTAGATGATATCAGTGTTTTTCAGGAATAAAGTTATTGCAAAGGAATTTTTGCTTATTTTAGTCTGAAATCATCTCTTGACGTTTCTGTTTTCTATATTTTTTAAAGAGAATAGTGGCCGAAATTAATGTCGCAGCAAGACCTGCTAGCAAAGGTGGCACTAATGTAGTTGAATCAACATCATCATTCATCATAATAATAATAAATTGAGATGTTATAGGATATAGCGCACCAAGAACTACAATTCTTAAAACATCGCTAATTTGTCTTGGAACTCCACCTATCCAATTACTAAGTAGTATTCCTGCAAAAATTGCACCCAAACCCATCCATAAAATTGGTAATGCCCCTGTAACAAATTGACCCATTATTATTTTATCTGTGAATATTGTAAATAGATCTGAATGTTTTTCTACCAATTTCTGATCAATTGAGTTAATTCCAGCTGGGACTGATGATAAAATCAACAAAATACCTGCCACCATTGTAAATATTCTGATAAATCCCATCGGTGTAGGCTTTGTCAAATTAGCCCATGCTCTATCTATATCAAAAGCTCTAATTAAAAATGCTGCACCTAAAATACTTACTAGTACTGCAAATATTTCTGCAGTGTATCCAAAAATTGTTGCAACTCCACCAATCAACAAAAGTATTCCTGGAACTCCCAAAAAAAATTTAGAATATTTTGAATCATATGCTAACATTTTTAGATATTTTCCAAAAACTGCATAAGAATATTCAACACTTCTACTTACTTTCATTATCACTCTTTGCACAGAAACAACTGGTAATACATTTTGAATAACTGGAATTACACTTTCATCATCTTCTCCGTCTGATACAATTACTGCGCCATTTGCAGAAAACACCTCTAAAATTTTTTTTATTTCAATTAGAATTTTTTCATCTGCTTGTACTCCCCGTTCTTTAGTTCCAGCTACAATCACTACTTCAACTTGATAGCCCTTACTTATCAGATCTTCATATGTTTTAATTGCAGAAAACATTGAATTAGAATCTGCATCTTCCGGGTCTTCTAATGCTAATCGCTGCGCTGCATCAATACAGGCATCTCTTCCAATAACTGGCGTGATGATGCCTGCTTTTTCACCTATGTCATTATCTCTATCAACACAAATTACTAGTAATTTGTTAGATGTGGATGCATTAACATCTTTTTCTACCTTGTCAGATCTCTGAGACATTCTTTTTTCTAACTGTTGAATTGCTTTTTAATGATTTCCAACTTTTAAAAATATTATGATTAGGTTTTGAGCCTAACTATGGTCTTAACTCATTAGATTTATTGATTAATTCTTGTGATTCTGATCTTAATGATTCTATTTTTTGCATAATTTCAGTATCGATCTGACCCTCTTTTAACATATTTGCTGCAACTTTGGTTTCTACGATATATGTATTGAATTTTTTTAGAGCCTCCATGTAACTAATGTAACTACCTTGCCATTCTTCTGGCGGTTTAGATGTTATAAATTCACTAATTTGAGCAGTAACTTGTGATGATGTCACTTCTGTTATTGCAATATATTCATCGGGAGATGTTTTTCCATCTAAAAGATTTAAAAATTCGGTTTCAATAGATTCTTGTAAAACTTCATGAATTTTCTTTACTCCGTCAAGATAATTCTCATAATCTGATACAACCAAAGTAGATGGATTCTCTTGAGGTATGACCCAAAAGAGAAAACTGGCAGCTGTAATTGTCACTAAAATAATCACTGTAATTACAATCCCCTTTTTAGATGTCATTTTGTTAGCTTAGAATTAGGGTGTTTATAACTGGTAAACCTTTCAAAATATAGCCTCTTATTGAATAAATGCTAAAAAAAATCAATACAAATACAATTCTTATTAGAAATATTAAAAAAATCACAATATTCGTTGAAATTTTTTATAATACTTCATTTTTGCTACATTAAAAAATTTACACACATCTAGTCTATAGTTAAATAATTTTCACAGGCTCTTCCTAAATACCACCGAGTACGACATTTTCTAGAATGGTAGAAGCATATTGCGTAAAATGCAGAGCTAAAAGGGAAGTCAAAGATCCCAAAGAAACTAAACTAAAGAACGGACGTCCTGCTGTAAAAGGCACATGTCCTAAATGTGGAACTAATGTCTTCCGAATAGGAAAGATGTAGGTCAACAAAATCCACACGATTTCTCTTTTTCAAAAACCAATATAGGGTACAGTATACACAATTTTTCAGTGACCAAATCCGATTATGAACATCTACTTAAGAGAATTCAGGATAAGTTAGGCGATACTAAAAAAGCATCTACTGCTAGATTTGAACTCCCAGTAGTTGATGTGATGTGGGAAGGTCAAAAAACTTTTCTGCGTAATTTCTCAGAATTTCCAAAAGTTCTTCGTCGAGATCCTGATAAAGTTCTACAATATCTCTCTAAAGAATTTGCAGTTCCAGCTGAGCGCTTAGGCGATAAGGCAATGTTTGTTGGAAGAAGAGCACCTGATGACTTTACTCGTCTTTTCCAAATTTATGTTAAAGACTATGTGGAATGTCATACTTGTAAAAGTCCTGATACAAAGATTTTAAAAGAAAATCGAATTTCTTTTTTGATTTGTGAAGCCTGCGGTGCTAAATCTACTCTAAAAGGTAAATATGCATAAATGCAATTCTCAGTTAAAATTACTGAATACCAAAAAAATTTAATGCTGAATATTTGCGATGCCGATCTTCTTGGAAAAAATATATCTCAAAATGAATTAACTATAGCAATAAGTAAGAGCTATTATGGTGATCAAATAATTGAAAAAGATGAAGCTAAAAAATTACTTGAAAATTCGACGATAATTAATATGGTGGGAAAAAACACCATATCTCTTTCATTAGAACTTGGAATCTGTTCTGAAAATGGAGTAAAAAAAATTTCTGGAGTGCCATTTTTGATTATTTTTAAAATGTAATGCATTTAAATTACAAATCAAGAAGTAATTATATTTTTTACATGAAAATAACACTTTCTAAATACAAACACGACAAAGGAAATCTCTTTTATCTAGTATTGACAATAATATTCATTGTCCGATGATATAATGTCAGATGATTTATTGTATGATGATTTAAGTAGAAAGTTAGAATCAAAAGTTGACAATAAATTAATTTCTAAATCTAAAAGAGGAGGTCTGGAAGATGGATTCAAAAAAGGTAAGGTGATCAACGAAGTTTTAGACAAACCTACTATAATGACACTTTACAAGATGATCACAGATCATATTATTGCATATGTTAATGGTCCTGTAAGTGCAGGGAAAGAATCTGTTCTTTTCTGGGCTGTTGATGAAAAAAATATTGACGTCGCATTAAAAATTTATTTGATAAGTACCTCAAATTTTAAAAAACGAGAGCAATACATAACTGGAGATCCACGATTTTCAAAATTGAAAAAGGGAACAAAAAATCTTATTTATCTATGGGCAAAAAAAGAGTATAGAAATTTATCGCAGTGCTATAAGTGTGGAATTCCAGTCCCAAGACCTCTTTATCTAACAAATAATGTTCTTGCCTTGGACTTTATTGGTGAAAATGGCTCACCTGCAAAGATTTTGCTTGAATCTGAAGTTGATGAAAATGATTATGCTCAAGCAATCTCAATAATTACACGGCTCTATCAAAAGGCTAAACTAGTTCATGGGGATTATTCTGAATATAATATTTTTAAAACTCCTAAAGGATTGGTTCTTTTTGATCTTGGTTCTGCAGTTGATCTGAGACACCCTAATGCTCAAGAATTTCTTAAAAGAGACGTTAATAATATAACTCGATTCTTTTCTAAAAGGGGAATTTCGGTTGAAGATCCAACTAAAATATTTGAGGATATTATAAGATGAGCTTTGAAAAAATACTTCGAATTCCAAATGACCGAATAGCTGTACTAATTGGCAAGTCTGGAAATGTAAAATCTAAGATTGAACAACTCTGTTATGTTACTTTAGATATTGATGGCAAAACTGGTGAAGTTTTTATTAAATCTAATGGTGATGTTGAAAATATACAACCTTTCAAAGCTATGGAGATTGTTACTGCAATAGGTAGAGGATTTTCTCCTGAAAATGCAATGAGTTTACTAAAGGGTGAAAATGCATTACATGTGATAGATTTGAGAGAGTTTGCAGGAAAATCAAATGCAAATATTGAAAGGATAAAAGGGAGAATTATAGGAGAAGGCGGTAAGGCAAGAAAAAATATGGAAAATCTAACTGGAACACATATCTCCGTTTATGGGAAGACTGTTTCAATAATTGGTGATACTAGTAAACTAAGATTGGTTGTTGATGCAATATCATCAATATCAAATGGTAGCATACATGGTGCAGTTTACAACAAATTAGAAGCAGCAAACAGAAAAAATAAACAAGAAAAAATGCAATTATGGGAAAACCAAGATGTCTTCGATTAAAGAAAAATTTAATCAAATCTCACCAAGTGAGTTTTTTTATAGAAATAGGGATTTAGCTGGTTTTAGCAATCCTACTAGATCACTATATACAGCAGTAAGAGAATTTGTAGAAAATTCCTTGGATGCATGTGATCAGAAAGGAATCCTTCCAGATGTTCATATGTCAATAAAGGCAGTTGATCCAGAAAAACCAGACCCAAAGCCATACATTCTAACAGTCAAAGATAATGGGCCTGGAATAGAGTCTAAACATGTTCCGTTGGCATTTGGAACTGTACTTTATGGCTCTAAATTTGGATTAAAACAGGCACGAGGTATGTTTGGTCTTGGGGCAACTATGGCAATTTTATATGGTCAGATTACAACAAACAAACCTGTTTTAGTCAAAAGCTCAACTGATGGAAAAATTCAAGATGAATTTGAATTGTTATTAGATATTCAAAAAAATAAACCTGTGATTCTCAAACATACTACCAAAGAAGTAACAAAACAAGGTCTTTCCGTCAGTATTTGTTTAGATGGTGATTATGCAAAAGCAGGTTCAAAAATTAAAGATTATGTTTATGAAACATCCTTGATTACTCCATACGCAACAATAACTTTTGATGATCCTAAGGGAGAAAAATTCCATTATTCTAAAATTGTAAATGAAATGCCACCTGCACCCACAATAATTAGACCTCATGCACATGGTATTGATGTTGAAACAATTAGACGAATGATGGTTGAATCTCAATTTGAAATTCCCAACATTGATGATGTTATGGTTGAAAAAGTTAGAAAAGATTTAGGATTGGCAAAAAATAATCTTGCATTCACTGGAATAATGGATAAAGCAAAAAAACGTTGGAAAACTCTTTCTAGACCTGTAAGAGTTGTAATCTCTTTGATGTCTTTTCTTAAAATGGATTTTGACAAACTAAATAAAATCCGAATTGATGATATTGATGTACCAAATAAAAAATTGTATTATTGGGATTTTGGTGACTCACAATCTAAATCTGTAGATATGGATCCTGAAAGTCAATATTATAAACAATTGATTGGTACGGTCCAAGGAGAAACACTAACTACATTTTTGACAAAAAGATTCCAAAGAATAGGGTCGTCAACCGCTGTTAAATTTGCAGAATTTGCAGGTTTCAAACCAGAAAAACGAATGGGATCTATGACTAATGAAGAATTAGTACAACTAAGCGATTCACTACAAAAATTTGAAGGTTTTCTTTCACCAGATCCAAGTTGTCTGGCACCACTAGGAGAAGAACCACTTAAAAAAGGAATAAACAAATTCTTTAAACCTGATTTCTGTGAGGTGATTCAACGCCCAGCTTCCGCCTATTCTGGGTTTCCCTTTATTGTAGAGATGGGTATTGCATATGGTGGCGAAATACGTCCAGGTGGTCCACATGTTTATCGATATGCCAATAGAATTCCATTACTTTATGATGAGGGAAGTGATGTCGTTCTAAAAGTAGTAAATGATACTGATTGGGGTAGGTATAAAGTCAAAGGTGAACCCCCATTTGTTATAGTCACTCATATCTGTTCTACTCGAATACCTTACAAAACAGTTGGAAAAGAAAATGTGGCAGATAGACAAGAAATAGAACGTGAATTAAGATTAGGACTCCAATTTTTGTCTAGAAAACTTGCAGCATACATGTCTAAGCGAGGTCAAGCTGAGATGGCAAAAAAGAGAGCAAATCTATATGCAAAATATCTTCCATTAATTGCACAGTTTTGTACAGAACTTGCTGGAAAGACTAAAGAACCAAATTATAAGAAATTGTTAGAAGAGGAGATAATAGTTGACGACAAACAAAGCTAAAGATCGTAAGCAAAAAGCAATTGAAAAACAGCAGAATATAATAAATGCACTAAAAGATCATGGTGCTAAAGTTTACGGTGATTTAGATAATGGGCAATTCCCAAAACTTTCAATTCCTAGCAGATCTGTTAGTAATATCGTCTATGACAAAAAACTTCGACAATATATTTTAGGAAACTCTGCTGCACTTAGAAGTTCAAGAAATTCTTCTCAATTAAGATCATTTACACAATTAATGTGGTTAGCATTTTTTGCCAATAGACTAACCCAAGAGAAAAAATCATCTACATTAAGAGATGTCTATTATTCATCTCAAGCATTCGAAATTGAATTTGAAGACCAATCTGAGTCTGATAATATCATCGTTGATTTGGAAGCTGTATTATCAAAACCACGTGAAGATTTTCATATATTCCCAGAAGAGAGAAGTTCAATTTTTGGAGATTTGAACATAGAGTATACAATTCCTGGTTATGAAGGTAAAAGGATGAATCTTTCTAATCATCCTGATGGATATGCAATAGGTCCTAGCTTGACTACTGCAGAATTAGTAGACACAAGTGCTGAAATTGTAATTGCTATTGAGAAAGGTGGTCTATTTACAAGATTTGTAGAAGAACAAGTTGATAAAAAATTCAAATCTATTATCATTAATACTGGAGGACAAGCTCCTCGTTCAACTAGAACTCTTTTAAAAAGATTACATGATGAAATGGGATTACCTGTAATTGTTCTCACAGACGGTGATGTGTATGGAGAACATATTGCAATGGTAATAAAATCTGGGTCTGCAAATGCTGCACATCTAAGAGAACTTACAGTTCCTGATGCAAAATGGGTAGGTGTATGGGCTACTGACATTGAAAAATTTAAGCTTCCAACAATTCCTATGACTGAATCTGACATTAAACGATGTCACGATCTACAAAGTGATCCAAGATATCAAGAAGGTATATGGAAAAAAGAATTAGATGTATTTCTTAAAATAAAAAGAAAAGCTGAATTAGAAGCATTTTCAAAATATGGTTTGACAAATATTACTGATAAATATCTTCCACAAAAATTGGAACTTGCAAAAAGTCTATAATTATTTTATTCTTAGTGTAAGTACACCGTTTCTATATTTGAAATCAACAATTTTCATTTCATTTGAACCTTCTATTGGGACTTCTTTTGAAAAACCTACAGAACCACGAATATACAAAATACCGTCAATTAATCTTACTGCTATCTTATCTTCTGGTCCTGGAACTTCAGCTACAAAGACAAAATCTCCTTCTCCTTTGATAAGATCATAAACCCAATTTTTTGTCTCTTGCTCTCTTGCATTGTATGCCGGTTTTTGTTCTTTAGTCATTTTCTTTAGAACATGAACCCAATAAAACATTGTAATTGCAGCAGCTCCAATTAGAATAAAGCTGACAAATCCTGAACCTGATCTTTGAGTCATTATGTAAATAATCCCAAGAAATAAAATTACCATAATTGGAATTACAAAGTTTAATGACTGTTCATTTGAATATGTTCCCTTATAACTTGCCAAGTAGTTCAATTTGACTTTGACCAAATATAAAGTATCTTTGGTTTTTATTACCATTTTTTTGAAATTCATCTAATGACTAGTGATAATAAAACTGGTAAATTGACAATGAGAGATATTATTTTGAAAGGCTCAATTATTGCAGTAATTGTAACTATTCCCTCTATTGTGTCTTTTATGGTCATTTGGATGATTCTTGACAATTTGATACAGGCTGCAATCATCGGCGCTGTAGTTCACTTTATTGCAATGGGGTTTTCACTGAAAATATCAAAAAAATTCTTGGTGAAAAGAGATTCATAATCCTTTATTTGACTAGATTTTATTTTAAAAATGATGGATATTTCAAGAGTTGAAAAAGATCTAATTTCGGAAATAAAATTAGAGCCATTACAAGCAAAAGTCTTTCTTTTAATCACATGTCATGGGAAAATGTCTCCTCTTACAATTGCAGAAAAATTAAATATTTCAACTGATGATGCTTTGAATACTGCCAATGCACTTATGACGTTGGGTGCTTTCATAGATATTTCTGCAACTGAGTTTGAGGCCATGCATCCTCGATTTACCGCTGTCAACATGTACAGAAAATTCTGTGCGCGAGAAAATATTGAATTTAAACGAAATAAAATTATCGACAATATAGGAGTAATTCTAGAAAAATCATATGATGATGCAAGAACTAAATAATCCTAATGTTTGGTGAACAACATTGAATACTGATACCGAATCATGCAAACATCAACCTGTGTATTTTGGAGTAGTTAACATTAACATAGATGAGAGAACTATAGGTTCAGTTGATATCTGGCGATGTGGTGCCTGTAAGAAACGATTTTGTGAGGAAAAACAACTAGGAATAGAAGAGTTAGCAGATTTGGTAGGAATGCCAAAAATTGATCCAGATGCAAAATGGGGTGTTACTGTGTGTAAATTACAACAAGGAAAATACAAATGGAAATTAGTTAGACTGAAAGAAAATTCTGAAATTAAACATGAGTGTTTAGATGAACAAATTATTTCTCTTAAAGTAAAAAATTTCAAAGTTGAAGATGATCAGCATTGGAGCTTTTTGATAGATGATAATGTTAACAAGGTTGTAGAAATTTAATTTATGAATCTCAAAGTTCACATTAATAATGTTCATGGAAGCCAGATGGCAGCAAAAATCACTGGTACTTTTACCATTGATGCTCACTCTTTTAGATTTAATGCAATTGCATTTGGACGAATTGGTGGTCAAAATATAGGTGCAAAAATTTCCAAAATTACAGAAAAAGAGCTAGAGAAACTAGGCTATAATATTGATGAAGTAATGACTACATTACAGTCTAATCTTCTTCAAGGTGATCTTACTTTGCCCGAAGGACTGAAAAGAGAATCTTTTGTTGACGATTAGAATTCAGCTTCTTCTAAAGCCTTTGCACACGAACAACTTCTTGTTTTTGGAATTTGACTAATTAAATCTGTAAGAATTTTCTTAGTTCTTTCTACATTTTTTGATAATGTCTCCAAAACTTCTTTGGCAGTAACTGGTTTTTCTGCCCATACATCGTAATCCGTTACTGTTGAAATTGATGCATAACACATTTGAGCTTCTCTTGCAAGTTGACATTCTGGAACTAGTGTCATTCCAATAATACTTGCTCCTGTAGTTCTGTAAAATTTTGATTCCGCTTTGGTAGAAAACCTTGGACCTTCAATGCAAACATATGTGCAATCTTTATGAATACGGATATTTTGCTCCTTTGTAACTTTTAGAATTGACGATTGCAATTCAGGACAAAATGGGTCTGCTACGGAAATATGGATTACTCTACCATTATCTGAAAATGAACCGTTTCTTGATTTGGTGAAATCTAAAAACTGTGTTGGCAATGCAAAATGTCCAGGTTCTATCTCTTCTTTCAAACTTCCAACCGCAGACGGTGCAATTATTCTAGTGATGCCTAATTCTTTGAATGCCCAAATATTGGCTTTGTAATTTATCAAGTGTGGTGGAATTGTATGTTTTTTACCATGTCTTGGTAAAAATGCAATTTTTCTTCCTTTGAAAATTCCAACAGTGATTGCATCTGATGGTTTTCCAAACGGTGTATCTATTGTAATCTCTTTGGCATCTTCAAGTATTTCCGAATCATAAATACCAGTTCCTCCAAAAATTCCAATTTCTACATCTTTTTCCATTAGTATTTGACCAATGATTTACAGTTGTATTGACTGATCCCCTTCATTCCATTTAGTTCAGTTAATTCTATTATGAATGCAAATCCTGCAATTTTCCCGCCTACTTTTTCTATTAATTTTGCAGATGCTTTTGCAGTTCCTCCTGTTGCAAGCAAGTCATCACAAATTAGAATTTTCTGTCCTTTACTGATTATGTCTTTTTGAATTTCAATTGTATCTTGACCATATTCAATTTTGTATGATAGTTTAGTAGTCTTACCTGGTAGTTTTCCTGATTTTCTAATCATAATCATTCCTTTATTGTATCTAGTAGCTAGTATACAAGCCAGTAAGAATCCTCTAGATTCTATGCCTGCAAATAAATCTACATCTTTTGGATGAAAATATTTTGTAAATTCATCTGCAATAAATGACAATGCGGATGGATCTTTTAATATGGGACTGAAATCTCGAAATAATATTCCTTTTTTAGGGAAATTTGGAAATTCTGATATTTTTTCTTTAAGATTCATATTTTGAATTTAAAATAGGTGGAATAAAATTGTTTGAAGTTATTTTA
>JANPCQ010000127.1:0-1837 GCA_031431055.1 Nitrosarchaeum sp. | reverse complement strand
TAATGAGATTCATTTCATTTGTTGAATTTTCAAGATATTTTGCTCTATGATATTTTTGGTTTAGGATAAATTCAATTCCCTTTGAATCCATTTTTAGAATTTTTATTTGATGTTTATCAGCATTGATTTTAATTACATATTCGTTGTTACCAAGATTTTCAGTGATTTCACCGTCAAATGTTTTTTCAATATCTTTTATTTTATAATCCATTTATCATCAATCCAATTTATTTTTCCAAGTAGAATTATCAGGAGTAGAATTTTGTACTCTACTCTTAAAATATTCAGAATAAATAATGGCAGCAGCTAAAGCAGCTTCGCTTTTTTCTAGCTTTTCTTTTTTCAAATCTTCTTTAAATCTATCAATAATATTATAACGATTTAGAAAGTCTGTTGTAAGATGTCCATTTTTGTATTCATCGGTATTCAGAATTGTTTTGTAAAGAGGGATTGAAGTCTCAACACCTTGAATGTAAAAATCATTTAATGCATTTAGCATTCTAGTTCTTGATTCTTCGAATGTGTTACCCCATGTGCAGAGTTTGGCCATCAAAGAATCATAAAATGGAGACACAGTACATCCAGGATAAAGATAGGTATCACATCTAACACTTGGTCCTGATGGAATAGTCACATCTGGTATAGGACCGGTAGAAGGGGCAAAATCCAAGAATGTATCTTCGGCATTTATTCTGCATTCAATCGCATATCCATTCATTTTTAGATCTTTTTGTTTGAATGGAAGTGGTTCGCCATTAGCAATATCTAATTGAAGTTTGACAAAATCCAATCCAGAAACCATTTCAGAAATTGGATGTTCAACTTGTAATCTGGCATTAATTTCTATAAAATAGAATTCGCCATTATCTGCTCGAAGAAATTCTGCAGTGCCTAAATTAGTATAATCTACTGCTTCCGATGCTTTAACAACCAATTCACCAATTCTATCTCTTGTTTTTTGATCAACTACTGGTGAAGGTGTTTGTTCAATAAGTTTTTGATTACGTCTTTGAATAGAACATTCTCTTTCAAATAAATGAACTGCATTACCATGTTTGTCTCGTGCCATTTGATATTCAATGTGTCTAGTTTTCTGAAGAAATTTTTCTACAATAATTGCAGATTTGCCAACTGCTGAAATGGATTCACTTGTAACTGTTTCAAAACCTTCTCTCAGTTCTTTATCATTATTTACTAATCTGATCCCACGACCACCTCCACCAAAAACTGACTTTAGTAATACAGGATACGAAATATTATTTGCGATTTTTAATGCCTCTTCAACATCTTTTACAAGACCAGGACTTCCAGGTACAGTTGGAACTTTGGCTTTTAGCATAGCATCTTTGCATTTCATTTTATCACCACAAAGTTCCATGGATACGGCAGACGGACCAATAAAATTTATTTTATTTTTTTCACATTTTTCTGCAAAATCAGAATTTTCTGAAAGAAAACCATAACCAGGATGTATAGCATCTGCACCAGAAGATAATATAGTTTCAATAATTTTTTCTTGATTCAGATAAGATTTTGCAGGAGCAGCTTCACCAATATGATATGCTTCAGTAGCTTGTTTGACATGTAAAGAATTGTAATCTTCATCGGAGTACACTGCTACAGTTTTGATTCCAAGGATTTTGCATGTCTTAATTACACGTAAAGCAATTTCTCCTCTATTTGCGATAAGCACTTTTTCAATCATGTTTAATCACAGATTGATGTTTCCATGTTTTCTTGGAAGTTGCTTTTCTCTTTTGTTTGCGAGCATCTCTAATGCTTTAATCAACATAGGCCTTGTTTCAGCTGGATCAATTACATTATCAATAGTACCATG
>JANPCQ010000126.1:0-2613 GCA_031431055.1 Nitrosarchaeum sp. | reverse complement strand
TGGAAAACCAATTCTTCCTGCAACTGAGCTGACATTTACAATTACACCTGCACCTTGTTTTCTCATAATTGGTGCAACTTTTTGAATAGTACTGATTATTCCAAAGAAATTAGTTTCAAACTGTGCTCTGAAATCTTTCATTGATACATCTTCAACACTACCAAATAGTCCCCAACCTGCATTATTTACTAAAACATCAATGCGTTGTTTTTTTGAAATAATTTTTTCAATAGTGGTGCTGATGGATTTTTCATCATCTACATCTAACTCAATAATTTCTATATTCAAATTTTCTTTTTTTGCAATTTGTAGTATTTTCTCTGCTTTTTTGGGATTTCTAACTGTGGCAAATGTGTAAAAACCATCTCTTGCAAGTGCCAGCGAAGTTTCATATCCTATTCCTGATGAACTTCCTGTTACAATGGCAACTTTTTCCATATGATTGATGGAAATTTGTTATATTTATCCCATTTTGATTTTACACTAGTGGTCTGTCGCCTTCAGTGGGTTCTACTAGTTTAGTCTCTTCGTAGTCATTAATCCTTTGAAGTATTTCTAATGCAGAATATTTGTGTAAGAATTCATTGTTGTTTCCACATCTATATGAGAATGTACAACGTGGACACCCCGCTTCATTTTGACATGGACATTCTTTTACTATGAACATGCTTCGCTCAAGTGCCCTCTCAAATCTGTCAAATAGTGCTTTACTTGCTCCATTTCCTCCAATTGCACTGTCATAAACAAAAATCAATCCCGATGTTCCCAAGGAAATTCCTCCTAAATCTTGAGATACTCCTCCTGTTATCATGTTGCTGCCTTCAATTACAACATGTTCTGTGGCATGATATCCACTTGCCTCCGTGTAATCTTCGTCTTTAGATTTTTTGATTTCTTTGATTGGTCTTGGTGCATGAAATACAATTCCCTTTGTGACAAAATCGTATTCTAAAGGAGTGTCAAGTAATACTTTTTGCCCCTGTGTAATTTCTTGTCCTAGTTCAATGTTGACATAACCATAGACTTTCTTTTGTATGTGTAGTTTACAAAATGCAACTTCCATTCCGTACACTTTTCTTCTCTCAAAAACAGTTTCAATTGTTGGCCATTCTTCTGTTAATGCTTTAGTGTAATATGGATAGTCTCTGGAAATTCTCTCAAGTCTTGCAAAATTTCTTTGAGGATATCCAAATTCTTTTACTTTGTATCTAGTTCCTGCAAGAAAGTAAATTGCATCTTTGTGAAGTTCTTCTAACGCAATTGGAAGAACTCTGTCTCCGACTTTCTTTTCATTTAAGAAAATATCTACTGATTTTCCAATTCCTCTTATGCTGTAATCATTTAGCAAAGAAGCAATTTTGTCAAAATTTGGTATTATTCTGTTATTGTAAAGTAGTAATGTTCCCTTCTTTAGATGATCTTCTATTACTTCCTCATGTTCTTTTAACTCGTGTTTAGAAATTGGTTTATCACAAGCCATTGCCAATACCTGAAATTCTTCTACAAACGGATTCTTTGGATCAATGTATGTTTTTTCAACATCTTCAAAATAATCTTCAGGATGATTCTTGTAGTACTGTGAAATTGGATCATTTCCAAGTGCCAAAAATGCGTATCCACGCTGTCCTTTTCTTGCTGCCCTGCCAATTCTTTGAATTAATCTATTTACCGGAATAGTAGATGAAATCACACAGTCTACATTTCCCACATCTATCCCAAGCTCAAGTGTAGGAGTGCATGAAATAGCCTGCAATCTATCATCTTTGAATTCCTGCTCGACTGATTTTCTATAATTTGCCATTAGACCTGCTCTGTGAACTTTGATGTTGACTTTTTGTTTTCTTGCCTGTATTGCTAAAAGCTCTGAGTTAAGATGTGAGTTGTTGAATACCATTGTTTTATGATTTTTTTCAGTCATTCTCTTTGTCAAATCAACCATTAACGCACGTTGAGTTCTAAGTGACGGAAATAACATTACAAAATCTGTTTGTCCTTTTTTGCCAGAACCATGAATGATCTTCATCTTTACTCCAAATAATTGCTCACAAAAGTTTTTAGCATCTTCCAGAGTTGCGGATGCTGCAACAAATTGTATTTTGTTACTACAAATTCGCTTCAATCTTTTTATTATGTAATGAACATTAGACCCAAAAATTCCTGAATACACATGCGCCTCGTCTACGACCAAAATCTTTATCGTTGAAAGTAATGATGCAAATTTTGTTTGGTGCCAAAGATGGTAATGTAAAACATCAAAATTTGTAATCAGTATGTGTGGAGGATTCTCTAAAATTTCTCTTCGCTCCATCTGATTTGTATCTCCATCAAAGACTTGTGCATTTATCCCGATTTTTTCTGCAAACTTTAGGATTTTTGGATGTTGATCCCGTGAAAGAGCTTTGGTTGGATAAACAAATACTGCAAAGACACCTTTGGCATCATTTGATTCTTTTTTGATTTTTTGAATCACTGGAATCAAAAATGCCTCTGTTTTACCGGACGCTGTAGGCGCTTCAATTACCACATTTTCTCCAAATGATACCTCTTCAATTGCTTCTTCTTGAAATTTGTAAAACTGTTCAATTCCAATGTCTTTCAGGTGATTGCTTATTG
>JANPCQ010000125.1:0-3330 GCA_031431055.1 Nitrosarchaeum sp. | reverse complement strand
GATCATCTAGGAAAGTATCTGCTTTTTTTATTCAAAGTTTTTGCTTTTTTGGGTTCAGTTTTGGCTTGTGGTTGTCTAATTTCATTACAGTTTAAACAAAGAACTCTCAAATCTTTCTTGGCCAATTCTGGTTCAGAGATATACTTACCCCACGAAGACGCAACACCTCCTCTGCGTATACTGTCAAATGCATCTTCATCGTTGATATGATTAAAGCCTAAAGCTCTTTCGTCTTTAAATCCACAGCTAGAACATGTTTTACCTCCTAGAATTTCAAATAATTTTTCTTTTAGAGAAGAATAGAACTTTTCAGAACCATTAGAATAGAAACTCTCTGTCTTTTTTAGGAATTTTTCACTTTTAAATTTACTTGTTCTAAAATCATCTTGGCTAGATCTTGAACCTCTATCATCTCTGGAATATCTATCTCGTGATGGTCTTTCATCTCTGGAATATCTATCTCCAGATTCTTGTGGTTTATGTTTTTGAAAACACTCACTGCAATAGACAGGTCTGTTAAATTTTGGTTCAAATGGTATTTGACATTCATCTCCACAATCTCCACAGGTTACAGTATGCATTTCTGGTTTTCTTTCATCTCTGGAATTTCTGTAAGATCGTAAAGGTTCATCATCTCTAGAATTTCTACTTGAAGTTTGCTTAGATTTTGAATACCTATCAAATTTTTTGTCAGAGTATTTTGCTTTGTATAGATCCATTTTTCTTATACAGATTCAACATTATTGGTTATAGATAGTTAGAGCTTGAATTTGTGCCTAAATTAAAAATTTGTAAATTAAACTAGAGATTTATCCATTTCAGTTCCCATTATTTCCTGAACTTTAAGAAAATAGAGTTTTGTAGAATATGGCATGTCGTCTAAATTATTATCAACTACTATCATAAAGTAACGAACAGCTCGTTTTGAGATATCAAGATTGAATTTCATAGTAAGAATAGGATCTTGTTTAACTTTGATCTTGTCTTGTAGCCATGGTGGAGCCATGTCAATTGTTTCTTTGATAATTTTATCATACCAATAGGAAAGATTTTCAGGGTGTAGGCCCTCTTTTAGGTTTAAAACATCAGTATCGAGTTTTTTCATCATATTGTTGATAATTGCCATAAGGCTCAATCCAAAAATATTGTTTTATTACGATTACTCAAACATAGATAATCTTCTAGTCAATTGATGACAAGTTACCTTCTACGTCTATTTCTGAATTTTTTATTCTAGTAGTAGAGATTCTATTGCCGTCTTGTGCTAGAGTCATTGGAACTGTTACTATTTTAACTGGAGACAGATTTTTTTCTGCACGAAGTTGATTTAAAATTTCTCCTTGATTACCAGTCTCATCACTTACAATCAGAGCCTGTACATTTTCTTCTAAAACAGCAGGACCAAAATCATTGTCTAGTTTACTAATTTGAAAGATGGGGTTTGGAAAATTTGTTTTAATCGTATTCATTAATGTTGCAAATCTTTTTTCATAGTTATTCAGAGTTTTTTTCCCTCTCTTTTCTGCTAATTCATCACTTGTTAGTCCAATGATTACTTTGGATGAAAGTGAAAATGCTTTTGAAAGTAATGTAAGATGACCTTTGTGAATAATATCAAAAGTTCCTCCCATTGCAACAAGAACAAATTCAGACATATTATCAAATAGAAAGATAGGAAGATAAAGATACTATTTTACAACTACTAATACTATAGGTCCTTGATTAGCTATTGGAATATTATTTCTATCCCAAACAAACGTTTCAATAAAAAATAAGCCATCGTTTTCAGGAATCCAATCTATGGATTGAGATTGACTACCAGCTCCGATATAACGTCCATCATATTTTCCTATAAATTCTATAAATGGGATTTTACCAGATTGTTTAACTTGAACATAGTAGCTATATGGTGTTTCATTAGATTTTTGATCTGCTGAAAATTGAATCCAAGCTTTGCTCTGGATTTTTACTGATGAACCTACGTTAATTTCTGAAAGTGTTTTTCCTTGAGAATCAAGTACAGATACATTAGAGATGGTAACTAGTCTTGTCGTTATTTCTGATTCAGGAATTTTTACATCAACAATATCAGAATAAAATACATCGGATTCAGAAAATAAAAGAAATCCTACAGGAAATCCCACATAACTTGTTTGAATTTTTTCGTTGAAACTAAAATTTATTATTTCATTTAATTTGACAGCACCAATTGGTATGGTAGATACTCCTACTATTCTAGGAGGATCAAAATTATCGTAGAAAGCAAGATAGACATTAGTATTATTTATTGGAGCGGCACCATTTTTTAAGACTCCTGAAAAGTGAAGAGTGTCATCTAAGACAATATCACCTAATTCTACAGATAGTTGCTTTGATTTTGAAGGAGAGGAATTGAATCCGTCAAGAGAAATAGACGCTTGAGTTATGTCAGGATTTGAAGAGTTTGATCTGATCATATAAGGAGATTTTCCAAGAGGAGGAATAACTTCCAAGATAGTTCCACTTTCAATAATTTCTAGAGGTTCATCACTAACATCATCATAAAAATTTACATGTATACGTACATCTGTAATTGAAGTAAGAGTACTGGTATTTTCAACTGCACCTACAACCATAGTGTATCCTTCATCATCTTTGTAAACAAATGGAGAATCGCTTGTAAGAACTGCAGATAAAGTAGGTTTGTTATCATAATACTCTGCAGAGAATCCAGAGGAAATTGGAAATAGAATCAAAATCAAAAAAATCCAAAGAATAATTTTCTTCATGTAAATTTTATTGATTAGAGACTAATTTTGTGCAACATACGATATAGTGAACAAGAAAGGTAACAACGTTTAACCCAGTTAGCACTACATAATCAATAATAAAAAGAAGTTAAAAAAATGTAAATTTTATCGTCTTTTCTTCATTGCTGTTATTGCCATCCAGTAAACTAAACCTGGTGCCAATCCAACAATGAGTGGAATCCATACCGGCCATGCATCAGCTGCGCTTGTCATAGATTAAAACCTAAACTTATCCTATTTAAATCCATCCAGATATCTGAAATTCAGAATTGATCTAAGTATAATCTAAGTGGACTGGACGGGATTTGAACCCATGACCCCCCGCGTGCAAGGCGGGTATACTACCAGGCTATACTACAGCCCACATCAAGAAGGAATAATCTGTGGATTTTAATTGTTGTCTTCTTGGCAAGAATTTTATTTGTATAAAAAAAATATCACTTATGGTACTCCTAGAATCACAAATTAAATTAAAAACAGGAGATATTGCACCAGATTTTCAGCTCTTAGGTGTTGATGATAAAAAACATACACTAAATGA
>JANPCQ010000124.1:0-2083 GCA_031431055.1 Nitrosarchaeum sp. | reverse complement strand
GGAATTCAAATTAAAACAAAATTACAAATGAAAGAAACAACTTCTTTCAATCTAAAACACAATGCAGTTCTTACAGGAATTACACTTAGTGCATTAAATCCATTTTTCATCATATGGTGGTTAAGTATTGGTTTTAAATTAATTTCAGATGCAATGTTGATATGGGCATTTGTGGGAATAGTTGTTGTTTTTTTATTGCATATATGGATGGATTTTGTGTGGTTGTATTCAGTTGCATGTCTTGCTTCTAAAAGTGCAAAAATACTTTCAAATAGAAACTATAAAATTTTAATGATTGGTTTAAGTGTCATGTTGATATATTTTGGGATATCATTCATAACTGATGTAATTTAGCCACAATCTAAAATTTCAACTTCAGGTTTACAATCATCGTTAAATAAATTAATTTTTTCAACTAAAACATTACAAAATTCTGGATCAAATGATTTTTCATATGATTTTAAATCAGATATAATTACAATATGTTGTAGTCCACAAGGATATACTGTAAATCCAAGAATTATTCCAATAGTGAAAATACCCATACAAGCTAGAATCATGTATCTGATAGTTTTAATTTTTTGTAATGTCAATTTCTATTGTAGAGACATTACGTGTTTTACCATCCTGAGATGTAAGTGAATCAGATAAAATTCTAACATCGCTGATAACATACCCAACAGTATTCATTCTTTTAACAATCATTTGCGATACATCAACTGCCTGAGTAATTCGTTTACCTCGAGCCTTAATTGTAACAGTGTGTCTTGTTGAAAGTTGTGTCAAAGTAGCTGAAACATATGTCATTATTGGTTTAGTGCCAACAAAAATTACATCACGTTCTTCAGGATTATGCCTAGTTTCAGGTGAAGGTAATTGTGGTTCTGGTTCAGGTGAAGGTAATTGTGGTTCTGGTTCAGGTGAAGGTAATTGTGGTTCTGGTTCAGGTGAAGGTAATTGTGGTTCTGGTGATATGTGAATATCATGAAATTCGGATAAAATGTCTTCTGCGTCTTTAGATTTTTTGGGGTCGCTCAATTTATTATTCCTTTAACAACAAAAGCTTCTTTGGCTTTTATTTAGTTTTTGAGGTTCTCGCGTTGTATGTATTCTTCAAATATTTTTTCAACTTCATCATCGTTTTTGTTGTTCTTTACCTGATTTACTAGATCTTCTTCTTCAATTTCATAGCAATTTAGGAAATCTTGTGAGTCTTTGAACAGCAGAAGAACTTTGTTCTTAAACACATAATGGTAGAGTTTTTCTTTTTCCATCAGTTCTGGCTTTATGTTAAGACCATTATCATCAGAAGATACAGGATAGGCCATACTATTATTGAAAATACTCAATATTTAGATGAATGCACAATATAGTAATAATCAGAGAGGTGATTCAAAATAGCTGAAGAGAGAGTAGTTTTCCACATAGATTTTGATTATTTCTTTGCTCAATGTGAGGAGATACGTACTCCTGATCTAAAATCAAAACCAGTATGTGTTTGTGTTTTTTCAGACAGAGGGGGAGACAGTGGAGCAATTGCAACTGCAAATTACATAGCTAGAAAATTTGGTGTGAAATCAGGAATGCCAATTAGTTTTGCAAAAAAAAGATTAGAAGAAAGAAAAGATTCAATTTTTCTTCCAGTTGATTTTGATTATTACTTGGAAATTTCTGAGAAAGCCATGAACATCATAAAAGAAAGTGCAGATGTGTTTGAATATGTAGGAAAAGATGAAGCATATTTAGATGTCACAGATAGAGTAGAAGGAAATTTTGATAAGGCAAGTCATTTGGCGCAACAAATTAAAAATTCCATCAGAGATAAAGTAAAACTTAGTTGTTCCATAGGAGTTTCAACAAACAAATTGATTGCAAAAATTGCATCGGATTTTAGAAAGCCGGATGGATTAACAGTGGTGTCACCGGAAAAAGTTGAAGAATTTTTAGAACAATTAAAGATTCGAGCAATACCTGGCATTGGAAAGAAAACAGAAGAGCGATGTACACAAATAAATCTTGAAACAATTAATGATCTGAAAAAATTAGATGTGTTTACTTTGATTAAAGAATTTGGGAGAAAACA
>JANPCQ010000123.1:0-5025 GCA_031431055.1 Nitrosarchaeum sp. | reverse complement strand
CGATTGTCAAAGTGAGACAGGATGTGCTAATTGTAAAGTTATGTTAGTTCTAGATTCAGGAGATTCAGACGTCACAAGAACAATATTATCAAATGACTTAACATCTGAGGATGATACAGTGAAACCAATTTCAGATAAAATTCCAATTGTTCAGCTTGCAGCAGGACAGAGAATTAAAGTAGAATGTTATGCAAGACTGGGTCGCGGAACAGAACATGCAAAGTGGAATTCAGCAAACATTTCAGTTTTAACTGAAACCAATAAAGAAGACGAGAGAGTACTTACAATAGAATCAACAGGAGCATTAAAACCAGAACAAATAATTCTTGCAGGAGTAGATGAGCTAAGTAATAGATTAACAGAGTTTAAAGAAATAATTGGTCAATTAAAAGAATAAACTAAGCATACACATTATATTTGGGTTTTAAGTCGGTTTATTCACATGACTAATCAAGTTGTCATACGCATGGCAAAAGATCTAAAAAAGGCATCCACTAAAAATGATGCCCCAATTTGGGCAAGATTGGCAGATTATGCATTAAAACCATCTATTGCAAGACGACATATCAATTTGAATAGAATAGGTCAATTAACAAAGGAAGCAGATACTGTAGTTTTCCCAGGAAAAGTATTAGGAACTGGCGATATTGATCATAAAATTATACTTTGCTCATTTTCAATTTCAAATTCTGCAGCTACAAAGATTTTAGAAAAAGGAGGAAAGGTAGTTAGTTTTTCAGATTTAATAGCAAAACACCCAACTGGAAAAGGAGTAGTATTACTTGGCTAGTCAAGAAAATGTCATATCAATAGACAAACCAATTGTAGTAGATGCTACAGACCACATAGCAGGAAGATTATCATCAAATGTTGCTAAATTATTGTTAAATGGAAACAGAGTATCAGTTGTAAATTGTGAAAAAATCATGATCAGTGGAACAAGAACAAACATAATTAGTGAATATAGAGGATTTTTAGAAGTTAACAGTGTCATTCATCCAAGACATGGTCCAATACATCCAAGAAGACCAGATACTATAATGAAGAAAATGATCCGTGGAATGCTACCATATGGAAAAAAACCATCTGGCATATTAGCTCACAAAAGACTAAGAACATACATTGGTTCACCTAAAGAACTAAGTTCATTTGAAAAAATTCAATTCAAAGAAGCTAAAATTAGAAAATCTTCAGCAAATTATACAACAGTTGGCGACATTGCAAAAATAATAGGGTGGACAGAATGACAACACCAAAAACAGAAATTTATTTTGCAACTAGAAAAACATCCAGTGCACATGTATACATTACAAAAGGACAAGGAAAAATTAGAATAAACAACATACCTATTGAGATGATCCCACAAGAAACAGCTCGTGAGGTAATGTTAGCACCATTAGAAATTACAGGAGATTTAAGAGATAAGGTAGACATTTCTGTCAGAGTAAGAGGAGGCGGATTTATGGGACAAGCCAGTGCGGTAGCTACTGGCATTTCAAGAGCACTCATAGGTTGGACTAAATCTAAAAAAGATCCTAAAGATCACCCATTTCCAAAATCAACTAGAGAAGACCTAAGGCAAAGAATTACAGATTTTGACAAGTATCTGATTAGCGGTGATGCCAGAAGAAAAGAACCAAAGAAATTTGGCGGACCTGGTGCAAGAAGAAGAAAACAAAAATCATACCGTTAGACTGTGAAAGCCATAATTTTAGCTGGTGGCAAAGGAACTAGAGGCAAGCCATATACAGAATATTTTCCAAAAGCAATGACGCCAATAAATGACAAGCCGTTAATTGATTATATTGTAAAATATTTGAATTCATTTGATTTCATCAAAGAAATAATCATAATTTCAGATTATACAGGATTAGGAGGTCAAATTAAAAATTATTACAGCAGTCCAAAAAATAAAAAAAAGATTACGTTTGTACAAGACACACAAAGTGGAACAGGCGGAGATCTTTTACATATTGAAGATAAACTAAAAGGAGATTCAGAATTTGTGTTATGGTTTGTAGATAATCTATGTGCCATAGATCTAGTAAAGATGAGAAAAGTCTTCAAAGAAAAAAATAGCATCGCATGCATCGCAACTAGAACAAAAAGAAAAGAAAAAACAGGATTTGCAGTAGTAGAAAATGGAATAATCAAGGAATTCAAAGAAAAGCCAACTATGAAATTACAATTATCAGAATGTCTAGGAATGTACATTTTAGGAAAAGAGGTAATTAAAAGAATTAAAGCAAAACCAAAACAAAAAGAGATCAATCTCTCATTTGATATTTTACAACAATTATCAAAAGAAGGAAAAATTAGCGCCTATGACATTGGAGATAAAGAATGGATAGATGTAGAATCGCCAATGGTGTTAGAAAGAAACGAAATAGTAGTTAAAAAAATCATAAAACAGATGGGATTTTAGACTGTTTTTCAAATTCTAATATTTGTTTCTCATATAGTAAAGTTTGTGCTATATCATCTAATCCTTCTAAAAGAATTTTTTTCTTGTGCAAATCAATAGCAAATGAAATTTCCCCAGAACTTGTTTTAATTATTTGATTTTCCAAATCTACTTCAATCTCTCCTTTTTCTTGATATAGTTTTTCTACTATTTTATTATCTAAAATAATTGGTAAAAGTCCATTTTTGAAACAATTGCTATAAAAAATATCGGCAAACGAAGGAGCTATAATTACTGAGAAACCATAATCCTGCAATGCCCAAACTGCATGTTCTCGACTAGAGCCACACCCAAAATTATCCCCCACAACAAGAATTTTAGAATTTTTGTATTTAGTGTTATTTAAAATAAAATCAGATTTTAGGTGTTCCTGATCATCGTATCTCCAATTATAAAAAAGAAATTTTCCAAATCCTGATTTTTGAACTAGTTTTAGGAATTGTTTTGGTACAATTTGATCTGTATCTACATTTACCTTATCTAATGGAGTGATTATAGTTTTGACTTTTTTAAAAGACTGCATTCTAATTCAAATCCATCTCTCTAACATCTACAAAATGACCTTCTATAGCAGCAGCTGCAGCCATAACTGGACTTACCAAATGTGTTCTTCCTCCAGTTCCTTGTCTACCTTCAAAATTTCTATTAGAAGTACTTGCACATCTTTCACCGGGAGATAAAATATCAGGATTCATTCCTAGACACATACTACAACCTGCTTCTCTCCATTCAAAATTTGCGTCTATAAAGATTTTATCAAGACCTAACTCTTCTGCTTGTTTTTTTACCATCTGAGAACCAGGAACTACCATAGCTCTAACATGTGAAGATAATTTTCTTCCTTTAACAACTTTAGATGCTTCAATTAAATCCTCTAATCTAGCATTTGTGCATGAACCAATAAACACCCTATCTATTTTGATTTCCGTAATTGGAGTACCAGGTTTAAGAGCCATGTATTCGAGTGCTTTTTCAGCACCTTTCTTTTGATTTTGATCACCTTTAGAAAAATCTTCTGGGAATGGAACTGATTCAGTGACATCACAAGTCATACCAGGATTAGTACCCCAGCTTACTTGAGGTGCAATATTATCAACATGCAAAGTATAATTTTTTTCAAATTTTACATCACTGTCTGTTTTTAGATTTTCTCTCCAATAATCAACTAGAGATTCATAATTTTTTGGAGTGTATTTCCTACCTCGAAGATACTCAAAGGTTTTCTCATCAGGTGCAATTAGACCTGCACGTGCACCTGCTTCAATAGACATGTTACAAATTGTCATTCGTTGTTCCATGGAAAGGTCGCTAATACCTTCACCTTTGTATTCGATAACTGTACCATTACCACCAGAAGTACCAATGTTTTTAATTATTGACAATATGATATCTTTTGCAGTAACAGCATGAGGATTTTTTCGCTTACCTTCGACTCTGATTTCAAAAGGTTTCGGTTTTTCTAACCAAAGAGTTTGCGATGCTAAAACATGCTCTACTTCACTTGTTCCTATTCCAAACGCTAATGCCCCAAATGCTCCATGTGTGGAAGTATGGCTGTCACCACAAACAATAGTACTTCCAGGTAACGTAATTCCTAATTGAGGCCCAATGACATGAACAATTCCTTGATTGGGACTGTTAATATCAAATAATTGAATTTCAAAGTCTTTACAATTTTTTTCTAGAGTTTGTATTTGAACTGCGGATGTTTGGTCTAAAATAGGAAGAGATCTATTATTTGTTGGAACATTATGATCCATTGTTGCAATTGTAAGATCAGGTCTTCTTACTGATCTATTATTCATACGAAGTCCATCAAATGCCTGAGGAGAAGTTACTTCATGAACAAGATGTCTATCAATATAGATTAGAGATGGACTGTTTTCTTTTTCTACAACAATATGAGCATCCCAAATTTTTTCAAAAAGTGTTTTTCCCATTTTAATCTAGTCGGGTTTGTATTTGAATAGACCGCCAGCTTCTATTATTTTTCCAATAATTTCTGAGAAAGGTTTCATTTTGTATGTTTTATTTTTTGTAAGATTTTTGATTTCATTTATACGAATGTCAATATCAAGTTCGTCGCCTTCAGAAATATTTGAGTATGTGTCCTCTTCAATTTCTATTGGTAACAAAAATGCGCCATCAACTGCATTTCTATAAAATATTCTTGCAAATGAGAGTGCAAGTACTGCTTTTATTCCAGAATGAGAAAGGGCAATTGGTGCATGCTCACGAGATGAACCGCAACCAAAATTTCTTCCAGATAAGATAAAATCACCTTCTTTTACTTTTGAGTGAAAATCAGGATCAAGGCCTTCCATGGCATGTAATGCAAGCTCAGCATAGTCATGAACTTTGAGATACTGTCCAGGGATAATGACATCCGTATCAATATTGTCTCTTGCGTATTTTATGACGTTTCCTTTCAATTCAAATCCCTCGGATCAGTTATTTTACCAGTAACTGCAGATGCCGCTGCTACAAGGGGGGAAGAAAGATATGTTTGGGAATCAACATGGCCCATTCTTCCTGGAAAGTTTCTATTTGTAGTACTAATG
>JANPCQ010000122.1:0-6236 GCA_031431055.1 Nitrosarchaeum sp. | reverse complement strand
AGTCTTTGATTTCTTTGTTGCTTTCCTTGAAGTCTTTGATTTCTTTGTTGCTTTCCTTGAAGTCTTTGATTTCTTTGTTGCTTTCCTTGAAGTCTTTGATTTCTTTGTTGCTTTCCTTGAAGTCTTTGATTTTACAGACTTGCGTTTTTTGGATGATTTTTGTTTTTTAGCAAGTAATATTTGAAGATTAGAATGTACTTTTTTAAGTGCTTTTGCAGCAGATTCTTCGGCCTTAGTTTTTTGTTCTAGTTCTTTAACAAATTTTTCAGCTGCCTTATGGCTTACACTCATTGTTTCACGTAATGATGGCTTTGATTTGGATTGTTTTTGAATTTTTGTGCTAATTTTTGACTTAATTTCATTGTATTTGGCAACATCTTCAGCAATCTTTTTTGCAGTTTTACCCCTATTTTTTATCTCAAATTCCAACTCTTGGATACGATCATGTATTGTGTTTAATTGTGATTGGGCATATTGCTTTTCTTCAATATTTGTAGCAAACTCTAGTTTTTGTTCTGCATCACTGAGTGCCTCTTTTTCGCGGTTTAAACGCTCATGAGCTGCTACAACTAGTCTTTCAATACTTTCCAATTGAGATGTCTTTTGATTGAGAATTCCAGATACATCAGTTACATCCTCTTTTTCAGATTCAATTTTTCGATCTATTGAATGTAAACCAGATGAAGATCTTCTTTCAACGGATCTTATTTGTTGTAGTTGTCTTTCAGATTTTTTCCTAAGAGTAGTTGCTTGTTGTTTCTTTTGTCTTAGTTTAATTACCAATTTTTCTAGAGATGCCAACGATTGGATAAAGAGAAATGGGTCGGTTAAGTTGTGAATATAATCATGATTTGACTTACCAGTTAACAAAATTAACATACATTGATCGCAAAGATCGGTTTTTTGAAAAAATATTAGTAAAGGGAATCATTAAAAAAAGAATGGAATTTCACCCAAAGGATTTGCCAGTATCAAAGACATACGATCTTAAAGATATCAAAGATGCGTCAGATGCAGTTGAAGATATGGTGAAATTAGGATTCAATAATCGGAAAGAAGGTTTTAGAGTTTTGATGCCAAAAGAATCAAAACTTGCAAAAAGAATAGGATACACAGTAACCACAGGAGTCACCTATGGACTTAGACAAAAAAAAGAGAACAAGTATATAAAATATTGGACATATCATTATGATGAAAATCATTATGCCATAGTTTTGATTAGCAGTAAAGGCTTAACAGAATTAGGGTTTTGATTTTTCAAATATTTTGTATAGTTTTGTTTTTTTAGACATTACGCCAGCTAGCATCACACCAAGAATAGTTCCTCCAATAACATCCATTGGAAAATGCTGAAGAACATACACCCTACTTATTGATACCAATAAAGGATAGATAAGCAACAAGTATGAGCCTCTAGGAAATCTTTCAGATAAGGCATATCCAAGTATTATTCCAAAAATGATAGCCCTAGCTGCATGCCCAGAGGGATAAGATGCATCATATCCTCCTTCACAAAATAATGCAAATGTATCACGGCTGATTTTTACCGGAAATGGTGCACCTTCATAATCAAAGTCAGGCCTATCTCTATCTATTCCGCATTTTATGTATCCAGTAAGCAGAGTTGCTAAAACAATTAAAATCATCAAGGTAATTCCAATTCTTCTAGTTTTTTTGATTAAAAGCATCAATACACCAAAACCTAGCATCCAAATCGTATCACCGCTTTCGGTAATGAACTGCATGAAAAGATCCAAGAAAGAATTTCCCACGTTATCAGCAACAAAGGAAATTATTAATTGATCAAAACTTTCTGTTATTTGAAAATATACCAACATAGATACAATGACAAATGAAATTACAAGTAAAACAAATGAACGTGACCTAATATCAAAAATCCAATTTTGCAATTAAGTAAACCTCAAGTATGTTATTTTTAATTTTTTTCAAGTAGATAAGTATTGAAAATAATTTACTGGATAAATATCAAATCATGACAAAAATGATCGGCTCAAAGAATTTAACCAAGGGGGTAATAGAAAAGCTGTGAAGGTACTCACACTAGATGATTTTGACCTTAAAGGTAAGACAGTTTTTTTGAGAGTTGACATGAATTGTCCCATAGATCCTGAAACAATGGAGATTTCAGGAACTAAACGTATTGAAGAAGCAATCGAGACCATAAAATCACTAGAAGAAGCAAAAGTGGTTGTTGCTTCTCATCAAGGAAGAGTTGGAAACAACGAATATACTGGAATGGACAAACATGCAAAAGTTCTTGAAAAATTAATGGGGAAAAAAATCAAGTATGTAGAAGATGTCATTGGCAGTGCGGCGCAAAACGAAATAAAGAATTTGAAAAATGGCGAGATATTGCTTTTAGATAATTTACGGTTATGTGCTGAAGAAAATTATGAATTTACACCACAAGAAGCTGCAAACACAATCATGGTAAGCAGATTATCAAAATTATTTGATCTTTGTGTGTTGGATTCATTTCCTAGTGCACATAGATCACACCCATCAATAGTTGGATTTCCATATGTTTTACCTGCATGTGCAGGAAGAATTGTTGAAAGAGAGGTCAGAAATCTTGATGAAATTATGACTGTGGCCAAGGCACCACACGTGATTGTGCTTGGGGGTTCCAAGGTTTCAGATAGATTAGAGGCAATCAAATTATTGATTCAAAACGGTCGTGCAGACCATGTATTACTTACAGGATTAATTGGAAATGTCTTCATGCGTGCACAAGGAAGAATAAGGTACCCACTTGGAATAAAAAGAGAAGATGAGGTAGTAGCAAAAGCACATTCTCTAATTGGGGAATATCCAGATGTGTTTTCCACCCCAGTAGATATTGCAATTGACAAAGATGGAGAGAGAGCAGAGATGGATGTAAGAGAGCTTGAGATAGGAGACAAAATTTATGATCTAGGACCTAAAACAGTAGAACATTATTCGAAATTAATTGCTGGTGCAGGAACTGTTTTCATAAGTGGTCCTGCAGGATTTTTTGAAAAAGAAAACTTTAGCTATGGAACAAAAGAATTACTCACTGCAGTTGCAAACTCCATGGCTACTACAATAGTAAGTGGAGGCCATTTAACATCTGCATTAAAAAAATATGGATTGGCAAAACAAATAGACCACATCAGTACAGCGGGGGGAGCACTTGTTCTGTATCTTACGGGTGAAAAGCTTCCAATGATAAAAGCACTAGAAGATGCAGCTATCAGACACAGATCTAAATAGACGATTTACAAGAAGGATTAGGACAAATTTGTTTTTCAGATACGCCAAGATACACATCTAAATTACAAGCACTGCAATGGTGTTTTTCCATAGGATCAAATAGCTTGAGCCAAATAGTTGTAAAATTTTGTGCAATATTTCTTGCAAGACCAGAATCACAAATTTCATGAAAATATGATTCAATGTCATCTACAATCCAGGAAGGATCAAGATCTCCGTTTTGTTTTATTTTTGCAAAAATTTCATCATTTGTGAATTTGTCATCAGCGTCATTGTGATTTTCAAAAATTATTTTTCTAATTTGAAGTTGAATAGGAGTTGTTGGGGTAAAATTGCCCATGTCAGTATAAGTTGGCTGCCTCTTCTTTTAACTTATCCACATCTTGAGAATCTTTCATGTGTTTTCCAAGATATGAGTAAAGAGCAGATTTTAGTACTTTAAGAGAAAGTAGTGCACATTTTATTCTAACAGCCTGCAGATGTTCCAATCCCAACTCACTTAATACATCGTGTTTAGTGATATTTCTCACTTCTTCAATTCCTTTACCTTTTGTAATTTCAGTCAATACTGAAGAGCAAGCCATACAAATAGCACACCCCTTACCATGAAATTTAATATCAGATACTTTGTCATCGACAATTTTCATATCAATATCAATACTGTCGCCACATAGTGGATTTGAGTCATGAAAAGTAACATCGGGGTTTTCTATTTTACCATAATTGATAGGGTTTCTTGAATAGTCAATTATCATTTCATGATAAATGTCTGCATTGCTGCTCATAGTTTGAATATCCTTGCAACTTTGTTTAATGAGGTAATCAATGAATCTATTTCCTCTTTAGTGTTGTAAATGTAAAAACTTGCCCTAGATGTAGCTGCAACATTTAGTCTTTCCATTAGTACTTGAGCACAGTGATGTCCAGATCTTACTGCAATTCCCTCCTCATCTATTATTTGGGCTACATCATGAGGATGAACATCTGCAAAATTAAATGAAATTACGCCACCTCTTTTTGATATATCTTTGGTACCATAGATTGTTAGCCCATTTATCTGAGATAATTTTTCAATAGCATAATTTGTCAATTCAATTTCGTGTTCTCGTACATTATCCATTCCAAGATTTGTGAGATAGTCTATTGCTGCTCCAAATCCAATAACATCAGCAATATTTGGAGTGCCAGCTTCGAATTTGTATGGTAAATCATTCCACGTTGTTTCGTATTTGTGAACCTCTCTAATCATATCACCGCCACCATGAAATGGGTTCATAGTTTGTAGGACTGATTTTCGTACCCATAAAACACCAATTCCTGTAGGTCCCAACATTTTATGCGCAGAAAATGCAAAAAAATCACAGTCTAGTTTTTCAATGTTAACAGGCATGTGAGGAACGGCTTGGGCTCCATCAATCAAAGTCAATACACCATATTCTTTACATTTTGAAACTATTTTTTCTGCATCAGTAATAGTACCAAGAACATTAGACATTAGACTAAATGTTACCAGTTTGACTTTACCTGTTTCAAGATATTTGGTAAGATCATCTAAAATTAATTCACCGTTATCATCCATTCCAATGTATTCTAGCTTGGCACCTTTTTCTTGAGTTAAGAGTTGCCAAGGGACAATATTGCTATGATGTTCGTATTCAGTGGTAACTATGATATCGTCTTTTTGGATATGTGTTCTACCCCATGCATATGCAACTAGATTTATTGCCTCAGTTGTTCCTCTAACGAAAATAATTTCTTCTCTATTTTTTACATGTATGAAATTTGCAATCTTATCTCTTGTTGCCTCATAAAGTTCAGTTGCTTCTTCTGCCAATGCATAGACTGCTCTGTGAATGTTTGCATTGTGATTTTTATAATAATCAGTGATTGCATCAATTACTTGATTTGGTTTCTGGGTTGTAGAAGCATTATCCAAATAGACAAGTGTTTTGTTATCTCTAACAGTTCTTTGCAAAATAGGAAAATCTTTTCGTAACTTTTCAAAAGATGTTTGTGCACTTTGCATTTCTAAACCTCCACGTAGATCTCGTTTTGATCTATTTTAACATTGTATGTTTTTAGTGGCATTTCTGCAGGAAGATTTTGTGGCTTTCCACTTTGTAAATTAAAAACAGAAAGATGTAATGGACATCTCACACCTTCTTCGCTGAGAAATCCTGTTGAAAGATCAGCGTCAGCATGAGTGCATATCAAATCAGTCGCATAAATTTTTCCTTTTTGATTTGCCAAAAGAATTTTTTTATCATCATGAGAAAAACCAAAGAGTTGACCAGTCTTTACTTGATCCAATTTGCAAGCTTTAATCCATTGAGCCAAGTTTTATCACCGATACTTGTAGTGTTGTTCAATTTCGGAATCTTCGTTATAACGTGTTTCTTCAATTTCAACAAATTTTGTCAATTCTTCATCAGTGTTAATTGTCAATTCACGTGAATCCCATTTAGATTCAATCAAGTAAGCAATCCATGCTCTGACTTGATATGACATTTTTCTTGATAGTGGTTCTAAAAATCCTTCAATAATTGTTCTTTCGGCCTCTTCTTTACTTAGACATCTAGTTCTAAGATAGAAAATTTGTTCTTCATCAATTTGAGCAACAGATGCAGAATGTGTTGCTTTGACATCGTTAGTGAAAATTTCCAACCCAGGAATTGCATCTGATTTTGCGTCTTTATCAAGCAAAATAGAGCGACCTGACAAAAATGAGTTTGATTTTGTGGCTTTTTCTTTTATTCTAATCATTCCTTTGAAAAGAGATTTTGATTTATTTCTTAGAATAGATTTTTCGACAACTCTGCCATCAGTAGATGGACTTTCGTGATTCACATTTGTTTGAATATCAAAAGATTGTTCATTGTTTCCAAAGATTACTTCAGAATCATTAGCAGAAGCACCTGTTCCATTAAGAAAATATTCTATTTTATATCTAGATAACATAGATCCAAACAAGCCAGAATACC
>JANPCQ010000121.1:0-9546 GCA_031431055.1 Nitrosarchaeum sp. | reverse complement strand
CAATCCGTTTGATGTCTTCATTACTAGGCTGTATCCTTCACGACATTCAATCTCTCCTGCATCAATTCCTGCAGATACTTGCTGTCGCGGGGAAATCCATGCTAATCGCATGTCTTTTGCCTTTTCAATGAATTCTGCTCTAAGTTCTTGTTTTTCCTCATCAGTTAAGGTAGATGACTTTTCTCGCAGCTCAGCTTTTAGTGCCTTCATCTCTGCATGTCGTGCTAAAATGTCAGCTTTTTGCTCATCAGTGAGTTTGCCTAGCATTGCAGATACATGATCTTTGAATTTCATTTTGAGCTCTGCTCTTTTCTCATCTAAATCACCGTGCTTTTCTTGGTATTTTGCTCTAAGCTCATCCATTTTCTCTTGAGAAATATCAGAAGACATTATCATGGCTCGCAATCTTTGAGACATGTCATGATTTTCTTTCATTCGATCTAGTGCATCGTGATGTTTTTCTTTGAAATCCATTGCAGCATCATGATTTTCTTTTTTGTATGCTTCTCTTTGTTCAGGTGTCATTGCACACCATTCAGAGATTTTTGCTAATTTTGTAGCATTAGTGATTTCTGCAGTAAGTTCATCAGCAGTCATTTGACAGTATCTTTGGTATTCTGCTTTATGATCACGGATTTCTTCGTGTCTTTTTTGCATATCATCTACTAACATTTGGTGTTCAGCAATGTAAGCATCTCTTCCAGATTCATCTGATGCACAGTATGCATCCAATCTATCTTTTAGATCTGTTTTGTCAAATTCTGCCAAAAATATTTCCTTGTCAGCATCTGACATTTCACAGTATGATTCCAGCTTGTCTGCCATGTTATAATCAGATTTTTGTTCTAGAATAATTTCTTTAATGAAATCTTCAATAGCTGTTTTACGTTCATCTTCACTTTGCTCACAAATATTTGCTAGTCTGTCTTTGAATTGAGCAATTCTTGGATGATCTAAAAAGAATTGATCCTTTTCAGTATCAGTCATATTACAAAAGTTAGCTAGTCTATCTTTGAGGTCATCTTGTTTTTCATCTGATTCAGCATATGCATTACCAGCAGCAACGCCAGTAATCATAACCAGTGAAAAAACAATACTTAGAAGTTGTGTCTTTTTCATTATCAAATTTTTCGAGTTATCCATATAAAGAATAACGGATCAATAAACAGGAATGGTTATTAGTAATGACTGAAATTTTTGATTAATTTAGTTGAGTATTATATGTACTAGAAATAACAATGCAAAATTTAATTGGAAATAAAACTTCCTAAGTTCATGGAGTATGAACAATTATGCAAGAGTATTTTTGAGATCGACAAACAAATTAGATTTGCTGCAGTTTATAACTCAAAGATAGAAAAAGTAGCAGGAGGGATAAGAAAAGGAGTGAAAACTCTCATGCCAGAATCAATAACAAAACTGTCAGTTGAGCAGTCTTTTATCAGATGGAATACACGAATTCTGATGGAAGAGTGGATTGGATCACCAAAATATGCGTTAGCAGAATATGAAAAAATAAAGCGATTTACATTTTATTTGGAGAAAGACAAGATTCTTTTAGTTTCTGCAGAACTAGAATTAGATAATAATTTAATTATAAACAAAATTCGTCAACTAATTTAAAATACATCTAAATTAGAAAAAATATTATTATTTCATGATATTTCAAAAGTATAAAATATGTGAATGCTTTATATTACAACATTAATGTCATATGCACAACATAAGGAAGATTTCATTTCAATTAATCGCAAATTCCTTGATAAGTCATTTTCCTTATGTTAAGTATTGTTACAAAATTTAGTTGAAGAAAAAACATGAGATATTTGTTCTAAAACAGCAATAACAAATACCAGAAGTATTACTCAAAGACCATCTAAATTAATACTTGGTATAGGATTTCAAAAACATAGTTGAGCTACAAGTTTTTAGAACACGCAACTGATGCATTCATTGAAGTAACTGCAAAAGATCTCAAAGAGGCATTTTTGGTCACCGCCAATGCAGTAATCAATATCACACTAGATCAAGATAGAGTAGAAGAAAAAGAGCAAAAGGAAATTGTTGCACAAGGAAAAGACCTTCGATATCTTTTGTTTAGCTGGTTAGAAGAAGTAACTTTTGTGCTAATTACAAAAGGCTTTGCAATAAAAAGAATAGAACTAGATATTCAAGAAAACAATGGCTACAAAATTACTGCCAAAGCGTATGGGGAGCAGCTTAATTTTTTAAAACATAATTTCAAAGTGGAAATCAAAGCCCCTACATTTTACGAGATGAAAATTGAGCAAAATAATGGAGTGTTTATGAGATTTTTACTTGATCTCTGAGTTTGGTGAACTTTTATTATCAAATCCATAGAAGAATTTATCCGTGTTTTTTAAAAGCAAACTCAATCCATTTGATATAATGCACACAAAATTAGGCATATTTTTGGTATTTTTGCTAGCTACTATTATTATTGCTCCAGCATACGCCAATGTCACTTCGGTAACATTGGAGAAGAGTTTCTACATAAATGAAGGAAAAATAACTTTTGTTGGACAAAGACAGGTAGGTGATACATTCGTTTATGTGATTATTCGTGATTCAACAGGAGCATACAAGGGAATGCTATCTGATCCTACATCAGAAAGTGATGGTACATATTCAACAATTCCAAAAACGGTATCACAATTATTTGATTCTGAAGGAACATACAATGCAACAGCATTTACAGATTCACAAAAAGAAGAATTTGGAATTACAATCAAATTACAATATGATGGAGACAAAGTTTCAATTCTACCAGATTTTGTATTAGCGCTTAATTCAATTCCAGATAAAACAATTGAAGAAAAAAAGACTCTAGAGTTTACTCCAACATTGACTGAGTTATTAACAGGTGTAACATTTAGTCTTGAAAAAAATCCACCAACGGGGGTATCCATTAATAATGAAACAGGACAATTTACATGGACTCCAACAGAATCGCAAGGTCCAGCTTTGTATGTTTTTGATATTGTAGTGAAAAAAGGAGCATTAGAAGATAGAGAAGATGTAAAAATTACTGTAACTGAACCAGCTCCTGTAATACCAGAATCTACACAAGAATCTGAACCAACACCAGTAACAGAGCCAGAACCAACACAAGAATTAGGAATTGCATCTTTTGTGGATCCAACAAAAGACCCACAATCATACATTGATAGATACAATAACGAACCAACATACAAAAAGTGGTTTGATGAAAACTATCTAGAATATTCCTCAATTTATGAGGCAGTAGGCTTGGAAGAACCAAAAGAGATAGCATCTTTTGTTGATCCAACTTTAGATCCACAGTTTTACATTGACAGATACAATAACGAACCACAATTCAGGGAGTGGTTTGATGAAAACTATCCAGACATGACAATTTATGATGCAATTGGAGTAGATGAATCAGAAATCAAAGAACAAGAAAGTGGACAGTGTGGTCCAGGAACAATACTAGTTGATGGAGTATGCACACCTGAGAGTGTACAAGAAGGTGGTGGATGTTTGATTGCTACTGCAGCATATGGCTCTGAGATGGCTCCACAAGTGCAACAACTACGAGAGCTAAGAGACAATTCGCTGTTACAAACAGCATCAGGTATTTCATTTATGAATACATTCAATGATTTCTATTACTCATTTAGTCCAACAGTAGCAGATTGGGAAAGAGAAAATCTAGTATTCAAGGAATTTGTGAAAATATCTCTAACTCCTTTGATTAGTTCACTTTCAATTCTAAACTATGTAGATATGGATTCAGAAGAATCAGTATTAGGATATGGCATATCTTTGATTATACTTAATGTTGGAATGTATTTTGTAGCACCTGCCATGTTGTTTTATGGTATTAAAAAGGCAAAAATACGACTAGATTTTTAGTACCCATTTTACTGGTTAACGTGTTTCATAGAATCAGAATCTACTTTCTGGTGTTTAGATTTTGAACAAATTTTGAGAACACATCTAGATTTTTATTGGTTCTAGCTTCTTGATTGCTGATTTTGTTTGTCTTTGTAGTCTTTGCAAGTACTGAATACGTTCTTGAATACCCTGTAATTCAATACTTTTGAGTTCTATAGGTTTTATCTTAAGCTTCATAGATTCTTTATCTGCTATTTTTTCAGACACAAAATCAATGTTTTTTCTCATATTCTGAACTATTGGACTAGATAGATTGATGCTGTATAGTTTTGTCTTTGTTATTTCTTGGTTGATTTTTACCATTCCAATATTGATCAGACCATCAAAATACTTGTAAAAAGTAGTCTTTGACATTCCCAACTCTTCAATTATATCACTTACTGTGAATTCATTTTTAGGAAAACCAAGTAAGAGATTCAATAACTTGGTGTTTGGTGAATTACCGTATATCTTAAAAATTAGACTGTCTTCCATATATCAAATATTGTTCTAAAACTATAAAAACTATGCATAGATGTAGTACGATAAGTGTACCAATATGTTGCGTGATTTTTCAGATAATGAACTGATGGCTCAGATTCTTTCATATCTTTGGGATCAGGGTTCATGGGGTGAAATTTATACAAACTATACTAAAATGAAAAAAAGACTCCATCATATTGTCAAAAATGATGGTAAGAATATAGAAAAGAAAGTAAAAGAATTATCAAAAATTAATTGGGTAGAAATACACAAGAATGGTGATACTATTTCTTTAAACCCTATTTACAAAATCATGATTAAGAATTTTAGAGATCAGTATTTATCGTGATTTTTTAGCTAAAGATTTAGGATACAAACCAAAGTGCATTAAGTTTTTAATCACAATACCCATTTACGAAAACGTGGGAAAAGCAAGTAAAAATCTTAGAATTTGTGGAGAGTGTGGAGTTGTTTACACTTCTGTGAGCTTGACAAAATACATTGATCAATGTCCACTATGTAATTCAAAAAGATACGAGGCAATGTCAACTAAAACAGATAGTGATAGTATAATCTAGAAAAAATTATTTAAAAAATACCTAACATAGATTTTTTAATAGAAACAAATTGTTTATGTTTATTGTCAGATGATCCTGAAATTGAAAAAATTAAACAAAGAAGATTAGAAGAGATGATTAGACAGCAAAGCCAGCCTCAGATTCAGCCAGGAATAATTGACCTAAATGATACAAATTTTACTCAGATAATTACTACAGAAACCCCCACATTAGTTGACTTTTGGGCAGATTGGTGTGGTCCATGTAAGATGATGCATCCTATATTTGAGAGTCTTTCAAAGAAATATCCAAAGATAAAATTTGCACGAGTTAATGTAGATCAAAACCAAAACATTGCAATGAGATTTGCAGTACAATCAATTCCAATGTTTATCATGTTCAAATCAGGACAAATAGTTGATAAGATGATGGGTGCAGTTGGTGCACCTGGAATTCATATGATATGTAAAAAATATTCAGACTAGTAAGCGTAAGCTGTGTCTTTGCTTCGTTGAATTTCTATAATTTTATTTAGAGTTTCTTGCTCTTCAGAACTAAGCTTGTGCAGAAATTTGGCAACAAGTTTTTTTGCTTCATGTGATGGAGGAAAAGTATAGAATACTTCTTCTTCAAAAATATGTCTGCCAATTGTCACACCTTGAACAGAGCATGCTACCTCTTGTCCTGTCCTTGCAGAAGGTACAGTTTTTTTATCAAGTTGAAGCTGATGAACCAAACCAACTTTTTTTCCATCTTTATTCATAAAGGGAACTTTTTGTTTCAGTGTTCCAACATCTATTCTAATTCCAAATACTGCAGGATCGGTATTTCTAAAGACATAACCTTTGAGGAATGTGAATTTGGAGATTGGTGTTAGTTCTGCAAAAACTGCATCTTCTTCATTAGCAGTGTCTTCGCTTACCCAATTATTGTAATTATCAATCAGACTGTAAATTATTTTGTCTTCAAAAATCTTGATGTGACTGTCTTCTGATTCATCTTTTGCATCAGGAAGTACCTTGACATTAAAGGACAATATCACACCTAGATGTCTGTCATTTTCTTTGATTGCTTTTGCCTCCATAATATCTCGACGATTAACTGGTCCAATGTCTGCTTTAGCTATTGGCACTTGTGATCGTCGTAGCATCTCAACTAGTGCCTCAAGTGAGCCTATAGTATCACATTTTACAACAACACCATTTGTTTCTGTATTAATAAACACAGATTTCATTTCAGATTCTATTAGCTTGGTGTATTTTGCTATATCAGATGGAGTTGTTGCAACATAAAGAGTACTGCCAGGCAAAACGCCTTCAAGGTCAGGTGATGCAATTTTGAGTCCTGCAGCTGCATTAACACTTTGTACAGGTTTGAATTTGTCTCTAGGGTCACGCATTTCATCTAGTGGTTTTGGTAAAAGAATTGCTTTTGGTTTTGTTACAATAACTGAATCTCTTTTTGCAACAACTATACTATCACCTTTTTTGATACTGCCATCAATTAGTATGATATTAGCTGTATGACCTAATCCAACCTCATCATTTACTTCAAGTACTATTCCGTGAGATTCTTTTTCTCTCTGATCTAATCTTTTTTGTAAATATTGTTGTGTCAATCCAACTAGTACGGCAAGCAGTTCAGGTATTCCAACTCCAGATCTTGCAGAGATTGGTACGATTGCAATTTCTGATTTAAAGTCCTTAACTCGATAAAATGCCTCAGACTGATATCCCAAAATAGATAAAGTTCCTACTACATCATATATTTTTTGATCAAGATCAGTTTGAATAAACGCGTCTTGTTCTTTGATTGCTTGTGTGATGAATTTGGTTTCTGATTTTCGCCATCCAGATATTTGATCACATTTGTTTAGTGCAACAACAAATGGAACTTTTCTGCTCTGCAGGATTTTTAGGCTCTCATTTGTTTGTGGCTGAAATCCTCGATTAACATCAACTACCAATATAGCAATGTCAGCAGCCGAACCACCTCTTGCTCTAAGATTTGTAAAGACCTCGTGTCCTGGTGTGTCAATTACTAAAATTCCAGGAACTTGGTTTTCTGATTCTTGTAATTTTTTGTATAATTGACCACATGTCTCTTTGATTGTTTCAGTTGGAAGAAAACTTGCACCAATGTGCTGAGTGATGCCTCCGGCTTCTCTGCCTTGAACACCAGTGCCTCTAATTTTATCTAAGAGAGATGTCTTACCAGAGTCTACGTGACCTAAAACTACCACTATAGGTTGACGAATTTGCAATCAAATCACTCAAACGCTACCCTCGATTCGTGGTTAAAGCTTTCCTGTGAATCAGATGCATGAATGATATTATCACTAAATCCCAATCCAAAGTCTCCACGAATTGAACCAGGTGCTGCCTCAAAAGATTTTGTTGCACCAACCATGATTCGTGTAGTTGCAATTGCATTGTTTCCCTCAATTATTGCTGCAACCACTGGACCTGATGTGATAAATGATGTTAATTCACCAAAGAATGGTTTATCTTTATGAACGCCATAGAAATTTTCAGCTTGCTTTTGTGTAAATGTAAACATTTTTAATTTTAAAAGTTTGAATCCCTTTCTTTCAAATCTTGCAATGACTTCACCAGTAAGTTTTCTAGATACGGCATCTGGTTTTACAATGAAAAGAGTATGTTCAGCCAATTTTATTTCTTGTGTTGAATTCCGCCTTTAACGTATTTTTTGGTCCACTTTAGTTTTCTTGGATCACGTTTTAGCTCTAGTGCGTTTTTCTTGCATTTTGCAGAACAAAACCATAAAACAGTTCCGTCATTTTTTGCAAGCATTGTACCTGAACCTTTTGCAACAGGTCTTGCACAAAAACTGCATGGTTTTACTAAGAGACTCATATCTTTCACCTAATGAATTTTCTTTGCTTCTCTTTCTGTTTCTCGTAGCATTAGAATTTCGCCTATTCTAATGGAGCCTTTTACATTTCTAGTGAGAATTCTACCTTTATCTTTACCAGAAAGAACTTTTACTCTAACTTGAATAACTTCACCAGCAATACCAGTTCTGCCAACAATTTGAATAATTTCAGATTGAGTTACGTCGTCAGTTGTAGTACTCATTTACTAGTCTTACCACCTTTAATTTTAGCAATTGCTGAGACAACTTGATCGACTATGTGTTGTGCATCACCAGCGTCTAAAATTGCTGCAGCGGCAGAAGTAATGTCAATACCTAAAGATTTTCCTAATTCTTGCTTGCTTGGAACAAATGCATATGCTGCACCCTGTTCTTCACATAGAATTGGAAGATGAGCAACTACCTCTGGTGGTTCAACATCTTCGGCAATAATAATTAATTTACTTGTTCCTCGTTCAATGGCCTTTGTAGCTTCGTTGGTTCCTTTCTTTACTTTACCGCTGGTAGATGCGACTCTAACAGCTTCCAAGATTGGATTTACGAGTTCTTCAGGCGTCTCAAATTTTACATAATAAGGTTTACCCATACTATATCACCCTTTAGGGATCATTCTCCATTCCAATCATGCTAGAGATTGGTTTTAAAAGTGTTATCGGAAATGACAGACTTGACTTTTTGGATGTATTTTGACATTAAATCATCTAGCTTTTGTTGACTTTCAGCTTCACCATATATTCTAATTATTGGTTCTGTTCCACTTGGTCTAATCATTACCCAGTTTTTAGAATTGGTTGTAATTTTGATTCCATCAGTTGTATCAGAATTTGGAAATTCTTTCTTTAGTGATTGGATTAGTTTTTGAGAATCTTCTTGGGAGCAAGTGACTTTGTCTTTTGTCGTAAAAGAAGGCAGAAGACTAGAAATTTCCTCAGATAGTTTTTTTCCAGGTGTGGCTAATAATTCCAGCATTAAAGCCAAAGTCATACAGCCATCCCTTACCTGATTATGTTTTCCATACATGAATCCACCATTTTCTTCAAAACCAATTAATGCGTTTGTTGGTACCATTTTTCGGGATACTTCGACGCTTCCTACTTTGGTGCGTATCACTTGTGAATTAAATTCATTTGCAACCAGTTCTATGTTAGAGCCTGAATTCAAACAAGTAACAACTAGAGAGTTGGGATTTTTTTGTAAAATAAATTTTGTAAGAACCAGTGCAGACTTGTCACCACTAAGTATTTCTCCTTTATCATCACAGAAAATACTTCGATCACCATCACCATCAAAGGCAATTCCAAGATCTGCGTTATTTTGTAGAACTGTTTTAGAAAGTTCAGAGAGATTTTGTGGGGTTGGCTCTGATCCTCTACCTGGAAATAAGCCGTCAATTTTTTCATTTATTAAAAATGTTTTACATCCAATGGATTGGCAAAATACAGGTGCAGTTACTGCTTGTGCACCATTTCCTAAATCTAAAACAACTTTGAGATTTTTTGATTTTATTTTCTGTGAATCTATATGAGAAGTTATTCCATCAACATAAACATTAATTGCTCTGTCTTCTTTTCCTGTGATTCCCCACTTTGAGGGATTTTTTATCCAAGTTTTATTCAGAAATATATCTTCAATTATTAATTCATCCTCTCGTGAAATTTCCACACCGTCTTTTGCAGCTGGTTTGATTCCATTG
>JANPCQ010000120.1:0-10146 GCA_031431055.1 Nitrosarchaeum sp. | reverse complement strand
ATTTTTTAACTACTTTAAGCTTAGAAACCGCATTTTGTATTGATTTTATTTGTTCTTCATATTTTGTAATTTTTTCTGTTATTGCACCTAGATTCTGGTCTGTTTGTGAAAGATCATTTTGTTTTTCATTAATGGATTCTTTTAGATTTGAAAATTCTTTTTCATTAAATCCTTTTATTTCGTGTTCTAATTTTGTAATGTTTTCAAAAACCATTTTTGCATGTGAATCTATTTGTGATATTTCTAATAGACTTCCATTAATAGATAAAGGAATTTTTTGAACATTCCCTTTCTTTAATTTTATTTCTTCTTGAATTTTTTTTATATCTTCTTGATCTTTGATGGAATGTGCCTTTAATGTTGCTTCAGCATCTCTTGAATTTTGTAGTTTTTGAGAAAATTCAATTCTTTTTTGATTGTACATCATACGATCTTTCTCTGTTACAATCATCTGTTCTTTAAGAAATACAATTTCTTGTTTTAGATGCTCTTCTTGAAATAAGGGGGTTAGTTTTTCAACTTTTGAATCACATACAGGGCATCTATTATCCTTTAACTGAATCTTTTCAGCAAGTGCTTGTTTTTCCTTAAGTGATGCAATTTGACCTGTTAGTTCCTGTATCTTTTTTTGAGTTCCTTCCACCGCTAATTCTATTTTTTCTATCTTTGATTCCAAGTCTTTTTTCAGACTTATGTGCTCAAAACACCCCTCACAATCACGTATTTTACGCTCTTTTTCAGCTATCTCACGTTGAATTTCTCGAATTGCTTCTTTTGCATATGATTGCAGTTCTCTTTTTCTTAATTCTAATTGATTAATTTTGTCTATCTTTGGAGTTTCTGTTTCCAACTTTATTCTAAGTTCTGTAATTTCTTTCTGTAATTGTGTCTGTTTTACTTTGAGTTGTTCTTTTTGTGGTCTTGCATCTTCAAGTTCTGTTTTGTATTTTTGTAGATCTCGTAATAAAATATCAATATGTGTATCATCATAGCCTATGTCACCTCTTATTTTTTCACGAAAATTTTTGTTAATTGTCTTCATTGCTTCTGATGCAACATCCAGCTTATCAATTCCAATTACTGCATTTAGTAATTCTTTGAATTCTTTTGGTTTTGCTTTAATTATTGCATTTAATTCACCTTGTTGTACAATGGATGCAATCTTTAATTTCTCAAAATTCAAACCTATTATTTTTTCAACCTCATGTGTCATGGATTCTCCGAATTGTTTTCTTTCACCTGCTGCAATTTCTAAAAATTCACCATTAATTTTTTCAGTGAATTTTGCAGCAAGCCCACCTTTGTTATCTATTTTTCTTACTGCTTGGTACTGCTTTCCGTTTATGTTGAACTCTACTTTGGCAAATCCTTGATTTGCTCCACGTTTTATCAAACCTCTATTTGATTTTCTCGTATGTTGTCCAAATAATGCAAATGTGATTGCATCTATGATACTTGATTTTCCAGCACCATTTTGTCCTACAAATACTGTTACACCATTTCCAAATTCTAATTTTGTTTCAGAATGTGATAAAAAATCTCCTAATTCAATTGACGTGATCATTTTCTTTCTCCTTTTTATATTTCTCAAAATTCTCAATTATTATTTGCGATGCCTCTTTGATTTGATCTGAAGCTAACAGTGGAAGTAATTCCTTTACAGCAAAATTTGCAATTTGTTCTGAGCCAATTGCATCAACTGACAGCCTGAACATTTCATCCTCTATTGTATTTGGTCTTTCTAGAAATACTGATGAATCTGATATTTCTTTGGAAGTAATTCTCCAAAAACATCTCAATGTTTGTGCATGTAGCCGTGAAATTTGTGATTGTATTTGGTCTGTTTCTATATTTTCCCCTTGAATTTTTATTTCTACAATAGGTTTACGCTCCATTTTATCTATTTTTATAGAAATTTCATCGATTGATTTTGCCAATTCATCATACTCTGTTTTGAATGAAAATTGTTTTCTTGTATCTAATTCAATCCAATTTGGTTTTACTTCCTCACCTGAAATATCTACTTCGAGAAATCCTTTTTTTATTTCTTTAATTCCTTCACTTGTTGTGAGTTCAATAGAACCTGGATATGCTATTGGCCCATTAAGATGATTGAATTGCTTAATGTCATGATCGTGTAGATGTCCCATTGCATAATATGTAAAATTTTTTGGTAAATCTGTAGATTGTAACTCTCCTGCAAACTTGTTAAATTCTGTAATTCCTTGATGCATCACCAAAATTTTATGTCCTGCGTGATTTTTTGCAATTTTGTCAATTGCTTTGAATTTTTCTTCAAATTGTGAAATTTCAGCTTTTCTTATTTTATCAAATCCAACTAACAAAATTCCTTTGTAATCAATTGGATTTCCTTGTCCTATATATCTTGAAAATTCTAAATTATGATATACATATGGAATTGGTGTAGTGCGAATTCTACTTATATCATGCTCTCCTAAAATAAAAAATGAATCTATATTATTTTTTTTTAATCGTTTTAATGCATTAGCCATTTGAACTACTGCAGTTCCATTTGGATTTGGAACATGAAAAATATCCCCCGCAAATATTACAAAATCAACATGGTCTTTAATTGATATGTCTATGGCCTGATTAAAAACATGATACACATCTTGTTCTCGTTCCTCTGACCCATATTGCACTAATCCTAAATGTGTATCTGAAATATGTGAAAATAACATTTAATCTAACAACAAATCCTTCTGGACAAGTCCCTGTGTTGATTCTAATGCAATTTCGCTCATCTTTTCTGCATTTGCCCATGCATTGACTGCACTTTGATCTGCCCCCATTATCTTTTCTTTTACCTCCTCAACATGAACAAGTGATGGTAAGTTCGTCCATTGTCCTACTAGTACTGCATCTCCCACATTCAAAGAAGTCAATTGAGCAATCAATTCACGACTAGTAGATTCTGTGGCGGCTGCTATTTGGCGTTGGTCATCTTCCTGAATGATCTTCATTATTGCAAAAGAACCAAGCTGGCTTAGAACATTAAGATCTACACTTCGAGGTCTTTGTGATACTATTCCTAAACCTAATCCAAACTTTCTTCCCTCTCTGGCAATTTTAGCTGCCCAATATTTTGCACTTGTATCATGATCCTTTGGAATAAAGACATGCGCTTCTTCTATTATTACAAAAATTGGTGAATTGAATTTATAACTTCTATCTTTTTTTGTTCTTCCATGTTTTACAATGCTTGCATCTTTTCTATCTTTAAGTAATTGTTGTAAATAAAATGCAAGTGCAACATTTGCCTGTTTTTCTGACAATTCTGAAATGTTTAGGATGTTAGTACGTCCCTCTTTAATGAAACTTATTGGATCTCCCATATCTGGATCCAAAATATCTTCAAATCTTCTTTGAGATTCTTCTATTATGTCTTGTACTCTGTATGCCGATGTTCTGATCTCTTTGATCTTTTTGTCTTCTGAATTTACAATGAATTCTATTTCATTTTCTAATTTCTTCCAAAACTCTTTTGATTCTTTAACTTGTTTTGTAAATGACATTCTTAGTACTCTCTGTTGAACATTGGCGCCATCTCTGATCTCTAACACTTCTGATAATTGTTCTGCATCTAGTAATCTTGGATTTATTTTTGCATCAATTACATTGATCCGTGGAATGTTTAACGTTGTGTAGTCATTATGATAATCAAAAATTATTACAGTTCCTTTTAGTTTTCCAATTTGTTTTGTAATCAAAGAAACAAGATTACTTTTCCCCATTCCCGTCATTGCTAGAATTCCTAAATGTCTTGAAACAATTTTATCTAGATTGATTTTGACATCAATTGTTTTATCTCTTAATAAATTTCCAATTTTGACCCATCCCTCTTTTTGTGGACTAAAAATAGCCTCTAAATCTTCTTTTGTTGGTTGTGATATAGGTGTTCCAGGAATTGGTGGTACAGCTGGTATGATTGATTGTCCTTTTCGTAAATTTTCTAAAAATCCTAAAATTCCAATATGTGCTGTGTATGTTTTGTCTCTCTTGTTTAATTCTGCAATTTCTGTACTCTCTGCAGCTTCATCAAAATTTTTCACATCTGCAAATGCAGCGCTAGAGACTGAAGATTTTTCAACCAATCCCAAAATTTCCCCTTCATCTGAATCAATTTTGATATATTCTCCAACAGAGAGTGGCCTAGATGTAATTGCAATTACAAATGTAGGCTTTGATTCACCTATTACAAAACCTGTGTTCAACCTAAAACCTCACGTGAACCAATTTCATTACTTAATCCCAACAAACTAACCATTTTTGCAAGTTCTTTATCAGATATTTTACAGTTATTATGAGCAAGCTTTAATGCATATGGGTATCCTCCTATACTACTCTTGTACAGTTTGTTCATTGTGGATTTGATTTCATCATTATCACGATGACCTCCTAAAAATTCTAGCTTTATGATTGGAGTTGAATCACTTAATCTAACAAATGTAGATGAAATCACTTTATCTATTCCATATTTTTTTTCTACGAATATCTTGCTAAATCCAGGACCATTTGTAATGTGGTTGTAATAAAAAATATCTCCTGCCAAAGAACCTAGATTTTCAAATTGTTTTTTTGTATTTGATGTCTTTGCAATGAAAATTACATTATCTCTTTTTTTCATAGTTTTTACAACTATTGCATCTAGTGATGACTGTCTTGTCATAAATTGTGAATGGAGTGACCCATCCATTAACACCAAATCTACTAAATCAACCGTTCTTTCACAAGCATCGATTTCCATTTTACTTGCAATCTTTGAAAGGTCAATATCTGATCCTAATCCTGAATCATGTAAATCAACTAAAACTTCACCGTTTGATTTTATGGATACTGCAGTTGTAGCCCAAAGCTCAATTCCTTGAAATCTTGTATTGTTAAAACTACTGTCAATTCCTGCGGTAACTACATCTTGTTTTGTAGGCATAAACTCCACCCAATTTTCCTTTGCTTTTTGTAAAATTTGCTCAAATTTTGGTCCCTTTAGAATAGATAACATCTTTTCTCTGTTGATAATGGCATCCTTGTAGACTGTGTTTAGCACAACAATACTTTGTTGGTTTGAATAAAATCTTTAGGTTGTACCGATTATTAACTAATGTTTCACTCGAGTTAAACTCTAGCCAATTTTTCCTTTCAAAATTATTTTTTCATCAGTACCAGAAGGTGTTGAACTATCGATGTATCTGATTTCATACCAGTCTCCAATGTCTACTACTTTGCCATCTAATCTTCGAGGGATTTCTATTTTCACTTCAAATGTGCTGGTGTTTGGTCCTGTCTCAATCAGATATGCAGAATTTGCATCAAAGCTAGGATTTGCAAGTGTTGTTCTAATTCCACCTTCACCTCTGTACTCTAATTGACTCAAAGATATTTTGTCTTCATCTTTGGAATCCAAATTCGCATCTGGCTCATAAATTCTGACAGTGAATTCATGTCCTATTCTTGAACCTCCACCTATAGTCTCTACGTTTGCATATGATTTTGACAATGAAACTGACTTTGTTACAACTTGGCTGTCACCTGAATAATTAGATGCATCCAAATATTTTATCAAAACAACATCATTTTGATCCAAAGATCTACTGTTAATTGTATCTGGTAATTGTAATTTTACATAGAATTGCCCTGTATCTGGTCCTGTCTCAATCATACTTGAAGGTCCATCAATTGAAATTCCATTAATTGAAAATTCAAACAATCCAACAATTGATACTGTCTCTATTCCACTATGAGCCAAATTCAAGTCGTCATCTATAATGTAGAAATTAACTATACTTCCAGTTGACGCTGGAACTATCTGAATCTCTTCTGAATCTCTAGGAACGTATTTTTCTAATTTTATGATTTTTGTTACTAGCCCCATCTTTTCTAATCTATCTGCAGTTGTAGGTTTGACACATGCTGGTAACCCATTAATTCGTATCACCAAACTAAGACCTGTTTTACAAGTGATATCCTCTACTGCGATTCCTCTTTTGTTCTGCTTTTTTGGCGACTCTACATCTGCATTTACTGGATTTATTAAAAATACTGCCAAAGATAATGTCAAAAATAAGACCATTCCAAACAATGCTCTATTTTTTAAATCAAAATTCATAATTTTATTCTCATTTTTAATCTTAAATAGATTGGCGATGAATCATACTTTTGTTCTACTTTGGACTAGAATTAATTAAGTGATTGTTTAGAGTATAATTACTTGAAAAAAATAGGACTTTTAGGCTGTGGCGCTATTGGAACTCAAATTGCACTTGCAATTGATTCAGGAAAAATACCTGGCATCTTGACTCACGTCTATGATTCCTCTAAAGAAGCATCATCTATCTTGGTGCAAAAATTAAAAAATAAACCTGAAATTGTTGAAAATCCACATCTTTTATCATCTCATCCAGTTGATATCATAGTTGAAGCTGCATCACAAGAAGCAGTTAGAAATGTAGCGCATAGTGTTTTACAAAACAAAAGAGATTTGATGATTATGAGTGTGGGTGCTTTACTTGATGAATCTATTTATGATATTTTATCTGAAGCATGTGAGCATTTTCATAAAACAATCTATCTGCCATCTGGTGCAATTGCAGGATTAGACGCAATCAAATCAGTTGCTGACCAATTAGATTCTGTAACACTAACTACGACTAAACATCCAAGATCATTAAATGGTGCAAAATTCTTTGAAACATCTGATATTGATTTAGACAAAATCAATAAACCTACAATTATCTTTGAAGGAAAAGCCAAAGAGGCAGTTTCACTTTTTCCTGCAAACATAAACGTTGCAGCATTGCTCAGCTTGGCTGGAATAGGAAGTGAAAAGACTGTGGTAAAAATTGTTGCAGACCCAAACACTACAAAAAATACTCATGATATAACAGCGCAAGGAAAGTTTGGCAAGATGACTTTTACAATAGAGAATGTTCCAGATGAGACCAATCCAAAGACAAGCAAACTAGCAATTTTATCTGCCATTGAGACCTTGCGCAAATACTGTTCTAGCGGTATTTCGGTTGGTACCTAATATGGCAAGAATTGCCATAATTGCTTGTTTTTTAGAATAATCATGACTTGATCTTATTCTTTAAATCACTACTGAATGCAATGATGTTTGAAAATGTTAGTACAAGAAACAAGCCTCAAAAATGAAATTCTTCGTCTGAAAAAAGAAAAAGACGTAGTTATCTTAGCACATAATTACCAAATTCCAGACGTTCAAGATGTAGCGGATTTTACTGGAGATTCACTAGGATTATCAAGACAAGCTGCCAAAGTCTCTCAAAAAACAATTCTGTTTTGTGGCGTTCACTTTATGGCAGAGACTGCCGCAATTATCTGTCCTGACAAAAAAGTACTAATTCCTGACTTGCAAGCAGGATGTTCATTATCTGATTCAATTACTGTTGAAGAGTTGAGAAACTGGAAGAAACAACATCCAAATGCAATCACAGTTGGATATGTAAATACAACTGCAGAAATAAAATCCGAACTAGATTACTGTTGCACTTCAGCAAATGCAGTAAATGTAGTTAAAGCAATTCCTGATGATAAAGAAATTTTGTTTTTACCTGATATGTTTCTGGGCTCTTATGTTGCAAAAGTTACTGGACGAAAGAACATGTTCATATGGGCAGGTGAATGCCACGTTCATGCTGGCATAACACCAGAAGATATTACAAAAAAATTAGATTCAATGCAAGATGCTGAACTTCTAATACATCCTGAATGTAGCTGTACTACTCCAATGATGTATGATGTTGCATCAGGAAGTTTTGATGACAGAAAAGTTTCAATTCTTTCTACAGAAGGAATGCTTAATCATGTAAATAACTCAAAAGCAAAAAGCTTTGTTGTTGCAACTGAAACTGGAATTTTATACAAAATGAGACAACAGAATCCAGATAAAACATTCATTGCTGCATCAGAAAAAGCAGAATGCCAATATATGAAAATGATCACCCTGAAAAAAGTCTACGATACACTGGTACAAGAGAAAAATCAAGTTATTGTACCAAAAGAAATTGCAGACAAGGCTCGTTTGGCAATAGAAAGAATGCTTGCAATTAGTTAATCTGAGATAATTTCCTTTTGCTAACCATATTATTTGGATAATATTGCTGTAATGTGAATTGGTCGGATTATTTGGCAAAAATTCTGAAATAAAACAAACTTCTCAAAAAAAGAAAGAACTACGAAAACTTGTAAAGCAAAAACAGTATGATGCAGCTTTGAAAATAGGCTCTGAAATTTTACAAAAAATTCCTGAAGAAAATGATGTTTTGTTTATTGTCGGTGGAATATACTATCTAAAAAATAACTATTCCTCTGCCATTTCGTATTTTGAAAAATCCCTGGAAATTGCTACTTTTGATATCGAAGTTTTAATCTTAAAGGCAAATTCCCATTATTATCTTGATGAACATAAACAAGCAATTCAATGCTGTAACAAAATCCGAGAAATTGATCCAAAAAATAAAGCAGTATCTGAATTATTATTAAAAATTGAATCTACAAAATAATCTATATCTCTAAACTCATGTCAATTCCTTTGACTGAATTGGTTATATTTCCTACCGAGATAATATCTACTCCTGTATTGCCATATTTTGCGATATTTTTTGAATTAATTCCGCCAGATGCTTCAAGCATTACTTTATTTCGCAATTTCTGATTTTGAAGAATTTTAATTGTTTTTTTAATTTGTTCTGGAGAAAAATTATCCAACATGATTATTGTCGCTCCTTCTTTTGCAGCTAATACCGCATCTGATGTATTTTCAACTTCAACTTCAAATTTTTTATATTTTCTTTTTGCAATTTTTATCAAAGATAATAGTGAATCTGATACCGCAATGTGATTGTCTTTGATCATCACCATTTCATCTAGTCTTAATCGGTGTTTTTTTCCGCCGCCAATTTCCACTGCTTCTTTATCGAAATATCTTAGACCTGGAGCAGTCTTTCTAGTTGCATATAGTTTGGTTTTTTTGTTTGAAATTTTTTTAACTAGCTCATCTGTCTGAGTTGCAATACCGCTCATTCTTGTAAGTAAATTTAGTGCTGTTCTCTCACATGTTAGAATTTTTCCTGCATTTCCTGAAATAGTCATTATGATTTGATTTGGTTTTATCTTGCTGCCATCTTTTTTTACAACTCTCACACTACAGCCTTTTAATCTGAAAATCTCTTTTGCATATTTCACACCTGCCACAATGGCTTGTTCTCTTGATATTATTCTGGCAGAAATGTTTCTTTTTGGTAAAAGTGCACTTGTAATATCGCCTTTACCTATGTCTTCAGATAAAAATTCCATTAATTGTTTTTTAGCATTAAATGACAACATGATGATATGTGCTAGTATGATTTTAAAGATTTAGAAACTTATGTTACTTTGATTGCGTACTTGCCTTTTTGTTTTATTCCCAATGTCTTTGAGACTTGGGAATTTGTTGGATCCACAACTAGTACAATTCCAGTCCAATCTGGTGTCAAGTCCGATGATTTACAAACTGGACATACTTTTCCTGTAGTTACAAACTTACATTTTCTACAAGCCATCTCTCGTGCCATTTAATTTGCCTCTACTTTAGCTTCTTTTGAATCTGCTGAGCCGCCACTAGATTTTTTGATCTCCTCTTCAATCCAAGCGTCTGCACCAAGGAATGGCTGTCTGCATGTGATTCCAATTTTTCCCATTGCAGCAGCTTTACCTAATGACACTGCTGTAATTCTTGCTCTAAGTGTTGAACCAACTTTTAATGTTCTGCCACTTTGATTAGCTAAAATCATTCCAGATTTTACATCGCTCTTTAGATAGTCATCCATGACTTGTGATAAATGTAGCAATGCATCAGTTGGACCTATTCTTACAAATGCCCCAAAGTCTGTAATGTCTACAATTTCTCCTTGAACAATTTCTTGGAGTTTTGGATAAAATGTCAATGCTTCAAATTCGACTTTGTGAAATGTTCCGCCGTCTCCAGCAATCATCTTTCCCATTTCGTCAACTTTGGCATCTAAAATCATAATGATATATCCTAATTCTGCATTAATCATGCTCTCATACTTGTCTTTGAGAATGTTTGTTGCTGCCTTTTTTATTGATGTTCCAAACATGCTTGGT
>JANPCQ010000119.1:0-3587 GCA_031431055.1 Nitrosarchaeum sp. | reverse complement strand
GTTTCGCCATCAGAGCGTCCTCCCAAAGACATTTGATAGTTAGGATACATTTCTTTTCCAACTCTTCCTCCTCCACCAAAGAAACCAATTGTGGCAATTCCCTGTTGAGCGCATGAATTTGGACATCCACTTATCTTAATGGATGAATCACGTAAATCATCATCTTGATCTAGTTTGAGTTCTAGGAATTTTCTTTGAATTTCCTTTGCCAATCTATGAGAGTTAGTCAAAGCAAGATTACATGAAGTTGTACCTGAGCAACCTATAGGAGCAGCCATGGTTAATGCACCAGACTTTGCCAATCCCACGGTAAGCAGTTTAGAATACAGACGTGTCAAATCATCCTCATGAACATAACGTAATGCAATGTTTTGTACAAATCCAGCTCTTGCATGACCTTCTGATGAGAATTCTTGAATTATGGTTGCCAGTGAGGTTAACTGATTTGATGTGATATCTCCAGCCTCAAGTGTGATGAACACAGAACTGTATTCAGTTTGTTTTTGTTTTAGGGTGTTAGTTTTTAGCCATCTTGTATATCCATCAGGAATTGAACTTCCACTTTCATCAGATATTTTGATTGGTCTTTTAATTATTGATGGTGTATGATCTACTTCAAGACGAGTGATAACTGATTGAGTTGCCCTTACTATAGCTCTTTCTTTAAGAACTAGATTTTGGAATTTTTCCCAACCCATATCATTTACAAGGTAACGCATTCTATTTCGTGCCATATTTTTCCTATCACCTAGCCTATCAAAAATTCGCAGTACTGCAATTGATGTATACAAAAGATCTTCTTCTGGAGTAAATTCTTCTAATTGATAACCAACAAAGGATTTGTTACCTAATCCCCCACCAAGAAAAATTTTGAATCCTTTTTGAATAGTTCCATCCAAATCTCTAGTTTGTGGAATCAATCCAACATCCACCATTCTTACCATTCCATGTTTTTCACAACATGTAAAATTAAATTTGAATTTTCTTGGGAGACTTTGCGATAATGGATTTCTCAAGAAGAACCTAGCTGTGGCAAGTGCATATTGAGTAGAATCAAATTCTTCATCAGGACAAACTCCAGATAAAGGGCTACACATTACATTTCTTACAGAATTACCACATGCTTCGCGCGATGTAAGACCTACTTCAGCTAACCCTCGTAAAATTTCTGAAACATCTTCTAAGATTACCCAGTGTAATTGAATATTTTCTCTTGTAGAAAAATGAGCGCTTCCTATAGAAAATTGCTCACTTAGTTGAGATATTTTTTCAAGTTGGTGCGGATAAATTTCTCCTGCTGGTAATTTGATTCGAACCATAGCATAATCATTGGTCATTCTGGTACCATATGCCCCATGCTGGAGTCTATATCGTCTAAAGCTGTCTTCGTTGTATTTTCCTTGACGGAATAACTTTACAGTATTAGCAAAGTCTTCGGCCTCCTCAATTCTTGCCCAATTAATTTTAGGTTTGGGTGAATCCGGATACGATTGTTTAAGATCAGATATAGTCAATACAATAGAAAGTCCTTTGAGTTATGATATAAATTTTTGATATAGGGAAGTTTAGGAGGTAAGATTTCAATGTCATACATGAATTTTCCTATACTGTAAATAATTCCAGCATCTTAGAATTAGTTTCCCCTAATTTAAAAAAGTGGGAAAGTATTAATGGGTTCTAAGAAGCAATATTTTCATGCAAAAAGCTACTGTTGCAGAAAAATCAACAAAAATATTTACTGATGTTCGTGAAGTTGATATTACTCGTGCAATTGCAAATGAATGGCACTCAGTTCTAATAGACAGAGCAGAATCAGATGTGATAATTATAGGAGCAGGACCTGCAGGATTAACTGCAAGCAGAGATCTTTCAAATATGGGTTTCAAAGTTTTAGTTGTTGAACAAAACAATTACCTTGGCGGAGGTTATTGGTTAGGTGGATATATGATGAATCCAGTAACAGTTAGAGAACCAGCACAAAAAATGTGGGATGAATTAGGCGTTCCATACAAAAAAGTTTCAGAAGGATTATACTTAACACCCGGACCACATGCAGTTTCAAAATTAATTGCAGCTGCATGTGATGCAGGAGTAAAATTTCTCAATCTTACAAAGTTCGATGATCTTGTTTTAAAAAATGGCAGAGTTGCAGGCATTGTTGTTAATTGGATGCCAGTGTCAGCATTACCAAGAAACATCACATGTGTAGATCCAATTGCACTAGAGGCAAAAATGGTTATTGATGCATCAGGTCATGACTCTGTTGCAGTAAAGCGACTTGTCGATAGAGGATTAGTAGAATGGAAGGGAATGAATCCAATGTATGTAAACGAAGGAGAAGAACATGTGGTTCACAATACTGGTGAAGTATATCCAGGATTGGTTGCAGCAGGAATGTCTGTGACTGAAACATATGGACTGGCAAGAATGGGTCCTACGTATGGTTCAATGTTGTTTTCAGGGAGAAAAGCAGCTGAAATCACAGCAGAGAAAATCAAAGAGTTAGAAAGATAAACAATCATCAATTTATTGATTCATTGAAGATCTCAAAAATATTTTTGTATGATGAGCCTGCTGTTTCCAATATTCAACTTGGGAGACTGACTGGTTTTCTAAAAGAAACATTTCCAGTTCAAGTTGAAACAAGAGAGAATATTCTAAAATTCTCAAAAAAAGATACTGCTGCAAAGATTGCATCATGTAGAATTTTCAATTCTAGAAAACCATATGAAAAACACAAGCCCAGTATAGAAGAAATTCTTTTTGAAGAAGCAAATTTTGAAGATACTGCAAAAACAGAAAATATTATCATGTATGATGGATTTGAACTTCAAAAAGTATTAACAGAATTAATCCCAAATGAGGAAACATCATTAGATTTATTCCATATTTTTTTTACAAACAAATTAACGTGTACCTATGATTGTAATGATTATAGATATCACGGAAGAGCATTAATCGGTGCAAATCCTTCAATAATTTCAACAACAGGAATAATTGAAGCACCGGCAAAACCAAGAGAATACTATTTAGATCTAATATCAAATTACACACAGGGCATAAATGTAGAATCAATAAAGCAAAAATACAAAGGAATGTATCTAGAATATAACGATGCTAGACTATCAAAAATCATAGAAGGTTATCTGTTACAAGCAATATTTTATTTTGAAACAGGTAAAGAGTTTTGTGATAAAACAGAATGTAGGCTTTTTAATGCACATTGGCAAAAAGATCTGTTGTATTCACAGCTAGAAAATGGAAAATTATGTGAACCCCATCAACAAGTGTTAAAGAAATTAACAACGATGTGATTTTTAGTTCTGAATTATCTTATTTTTAAATCATAATCATTTAATAATGAAATTCAAAGATATCTTATTATGATGGCTGCAGACTCTGGTGCAACAATACTTGAAAACAAAGACGACTCACCAAAGATGCCAGATAAAAGGAAAACAAAATTTGACATAGTAATTATTGGAGCAGGCCCTTCAGGGTATACTGCAGGAATTTATTGTTCAAGAGCAGGGTATGACACACTTATTTTATCAGGCATATTGCCAGGCGGGCAATTAGCCAATACA
>JANPCQ010000118.1:0-10879 GCA_031431055.1 Nitrosarchaeum sp. | reverse complement strand
CCATCATGAGTAATTTCAGGAGAAGCATTCAGAGAAAGAATTCCATCATTATCTTCAATGAGTTCATTTTTACCAATCTTGTCTGCAATAGCGGAAACGACATCATTTTGAATTCCATCTTTTAGTCTATTTAGAATTCTAAAGTATGCACGTTTTCCAGGAGGCCATGTCGGATCTACATCCATTTTTTTTAAAGTGTCATTACCTTGCATACCTGCCTTTTCAAAATAAATAATTAATTCAGATAACGCATTTGGATGAGTATTAAATATTAGATCTTCAGCTAGTTTTTTCTCTGTTACATCAATTTCCCCATAAGGAATTATTTCTTTTGAATTTACAATAGCTGTATCCAGCCCAGATTTTACTGCATGATACAAAAATACTGAATTAATAACTTTTCTTGCATATGGAACTAGTCCAAAACTAATATTACTTAATCCCAAAGTAGTAAATGAATTTGGAAATTTTTCTTTTACAAGTCTGATACCTTCCAGAGTATTTTTTCCCGCATCTAAGAATTCATCTTCTCCAGTAGCAAGTGTAAATGTTAGAACATCAAAAATAAATTGTTCAATTTTCAATCCATATTTTTTTCCTGTTTCATAAAGTAATTCTGCAGTCTCAACTTTTTCTTGAGGAGTTTTTGCCATACCTTTTGGTCCAATACATAATGCAATTGCAGGTAATCCGTACTTTGCCATTATTGGTGCAAGTCTTTCAAATCTACTTCCATCCCCTTCCAGATTTATTGAATTAATTATTGGTCTTCCAGGAATTTGTTCTACAGCTGCTTCTATCACATCAGGGTCTGTAGAATCAATTACAAGTGGGGCATCAATTTCCATACTTAATTTTTTAACAAGATTTAACATGAATTGACGTTCATCAGCTCGTTCAGTAGTGGCAACACAAACATCAAGACAGTGTGCACCGTCTTCAACCTGGATTCTTGCTAAATCAACTAATCCATCATAATCATCATTGAGCACAAGCTGTTTTGCTTTTCTGGAACCTTGGGTGTTGATTCTCTCTCCAATAATTAGAGGTGGGGGCAATTGCTTCAAATCAACTGCTTTGAGTGCAGAGCTAACTCTAGGAATAGTCAATGTGATAAATTCTCCTCAGTTTTTCTAAATACTTAACCCTTGATAGAATAAGCTTTTTCGTCAATTACTTTTCTTAGTACAGCAATATGTTCAGGATTTGTTCCACAACAACCGCCAATTATTCGAACTTTTTTGTACTGTTTAAGAAAATCGCTAAGTACTTCGCCCAGTTTTTCAGGAGTCATCTTGTATACTGCTTGTCCACCCTGATTTTCAGGCATGCCTGCATTAGGAACTACCAACAAATTATGCTCATTTTGCTCATCAAGCCATCTAATACTGGGAGTCATTTCAATTGGGCCTGTAGAGCAATTCAAACCAAAAACATCAATCCCCATATCAGAAACAGTTGTGTATGCAGCTTGAATGTTTGTTCCAAGTAACATTTTTCCATATTGATCCAAAGTTGTATTTGCAATAATTGGAACTTTTTTTCCAGTTTTTTTCATCGCACCATGACATGCTTCAATAGCAAGTTTTACTTCCAAGATGTCTTGACTTGTTTCAATTAAAAGAGCGTCCACTCCGCCAAGAATTAGACCTTCGGCTTGTAATTCAAATGCCTCTTTAATTTCATCGAGTGGTTTTTGTCCCAAGTCAGGATCATTTGAGCTTGGGAGATAACCTGTTGGTCCCATTGAACCAACCACGTATCTAGATTTGTCAGTATATGCTGAACAAACTTCAACTGCTAATTGAGCTATTTTTTTGTTGAAGTCTACTGTCTGATTACCAAATCCATATTCATCTAATTTTATTTTGTTTGAACCAAAAGAATTAGTTTCAATACAGTCAGAACCTGCATCCAGATAATTTTGGTGAATTTGTTTAATCCATTCTGGATGTGTTAAAATTAAACCATCATTAAACCCATCTTGATTATTTGGAAAATCTTCAGGTTTGGGATTATGTTTTTGAATCTCAGTCCCCATTGCTCCATCAAAAAGCAAGATTCTATTTTGCAATGCAGTAAGAAAAGGCTCTTTTTGTACCAATTTATTTTTAGAATGTTTCCAGACAGTTTAACTCTTTTGAGAAAAATAATCCATACAATCAGGGGAATTGGCACTTATGTTGAAATTAGGTAAAGAAAGAAATTTTGTATATTTATGCAAAAAATACAATTAAACAACCTAGTTCGCGCTGCTACTTTTTTTCAGCATGCTGGAATTTCCATTGCCTTTGTGTTCTTACCTATCATGGCAATGGGGGTAACAAACTCTGTTTTCGAAATTGGAGTAATAATTGCATCATTTAGTTTTGCCGAGATTTTATCTCAAATTTACTTTGGAAGACATTCAGATAAAAAAGGAACGCGGCTGAAATTCATTAGAATAGGCTTCATTGGATGTACCATAGCTTTTGGACTACATTATTTTGCAGATGATGTGGGATTATTACTTTTAGCCAGAATTGGTGCCGGAGTTGCAAGTGGAATAATGGTTCCTTCCATGATTGCTTATACATATGAAGCAAATCGCGAAAAAAAACTAGCATTAACTATAATTTCATTTCATGCATTAGGATGGCTAGCAGGAACTGCTGCGGCAGGAATTGTAAATGATATCAAACTAACTTTTCTGATTAGCGGAGTTTTCTTTTTGATAGGATTGTTATTTACAATTAAGATGCCAAACACATTACAAGAAAAAGAACTGACTCCCGGAACTACAAAAAATATAATTATAAAAAATAAATTTCTATTCATATCACTTCTCTTACGACAGATTGGTGCATCATCAGTATGGACAATTTTTCCAATAATGCTAATGGAAAAACTAGGTGCTGAACTTTATCAAATTTCAATTGTCTATGTAGCAAACACGTTAGCTGCATTTGTTTTAATGAATTTGATGGCAAGTAAAATTAAAATTTCAAATGTAGCAAAATTCAAGATTGGAATTGGCAGTACCACATTTGTCTTTGTTGGACTAGCTTTGATAAATGACTGGTGGATGGCAATGCCATTTATGGCACTTGTAGGTATTACTTGGGCTCTTTTGTATATTGGAGGAAGTTTTCATCTAATGGAAAATAATCCACGTTCAACATCAACGGGAGTTTTCAGTTCAACTATCTCAATTGGAGCTGTTGTAGGACCGATAATTGCAGGTGCAATTGCTTTTGCATTTAATTATGTGTCTGTGATGTATTTTGCAATTGCAGTAATCATTGTTGCATTTGGAGTATCACTAAAAATAAAATCATAGAAGATTAACGCAGTCCCCATCTAGACATGACTTTATTTTCAAGTCTCTTGAAAATTATTCCATCAATTGCAATACCAACCATCATTATTACTAACATTATCGCAAATACTTGAGAGATGTCATTTAGTTGTCGTCCTACGTTGAGCAAAAATCCCAATCCTAGAAATGAAAATAGCAATTCGGCACCTATTACACCTCTCCATGCAAAAGCCCAACCTTGTTTGAAACCAGAAATCAAATACGGAAATGCTGCAGGAATTAAGACGTATGTAGCCAGTTGGGTTCCTTTTGCGCCCATATTTCTTGCAGCCTCAATATAATGGGGGTTGATGTTTTTGACTCCATTATAGGTAGCAATTGTTACTGAAAACATCGAACCAATTGCAGTAACAAAGATGATTCCACCGTCTGTTAATCCAAACCAAAGTATTGCAAGTGGCACCCAAGCAACAGATGGAATTGATTGCAATCCTAAAACCAATGAGCCTATGGTTTGATTTACAATTTCCACTCTTGCCATAAAAATTCCAAGGATCATTCCGCCAGCTATTGCAATTGCCAATCCGATTATCAGTCTCAAAATACTAGTTCCTATTCCAAAGAACAAACTCCCATCAGATGCAGTATATACCAAGTCTTCAGCTACCTCATAAGGAGAAGGAAAAAGATTATTGGGCCAAATATTTGTCATCGAGACAAGCTGCCAAATAGCTACAAGCGCTACATAAAAGATAATTTGTTTTGCTAGAGTGATTTTTTTCATAAAATATCACTTAACTTTTCTTTACCTCAGGTCGCAGTTCAGATAAAATTTCTTGTTGAAGTGGAAAAAGATTTTGATCTTCTACAAGTCGAGGTCGTTTGTAGTCAACATTTATTATTTTTTTAATTGTAGAAGGTCTATTACTAAATACGGCAACTTTAGTTCCAAGCACTGTAGCTTCGGTAACATTATGAGTTACAAACAGAATTGTCTTTTTAGTTTTTTCCCAAATCAATTGCATTTCAACTAGCAACAGATCTCTTGTTTGTGCATCAAGTGCTGCAAATGGCTCATCCATTAACAATACATCAGGATCCATAACAAGAGCTCTAGCTATCGCTACTCTTTGTTTCATTCCAGTTGAAAGTTGATATGTGTATGAATCAGCAAATTTTGTTAATTGCATCATGTCCAAATATCGTTTGGATATCTGTGATCGTTCTTCTTTTGGAATTCCTGCCATCTTTAAGCCAAATTCTACATTATCTTGTACTTTCAGCCATGGAAATAGTGCACCTTCCTGAAAGACTATGATTCTTTCAGGACCAGTAGTGGTAACGGGTTTTCCATCAAAGAGAATTTCACCCTCATCGGGAGTTTCTAAACCTGCAATAATTCGCAAAAAAGTAGATTTGCCACATCCAGAGGGTCCCACTAAGCAAACAAACTCACCATCTTCAATCTGCAGATTTACACCACCCAATGCTTTGAGATTATGACTGTCATGTTTGAAATACTTTACAATGTTTTTAGCCTCAAGTTTTGTCATTTACTAAAACCTCCTGTAATTGGGAATTTGAATTTATGTCAAAGAAAATTCCATCCAAACTGTATCCATGTCTTCCTAAATAACCAAGTGAATCAGCTCGTTTAGCAAATGTGTGAATGGAACTAACAATAGGATCAGATGTAATTTCTAAATTGGATAATGCTTCATCAATTAGACCATCAGGGAGAGATTTACCAGTTTCTTTTTTCATAAATTGAATAAAAGTAATTCTAGTTTGTTCTGGATTGGAATTTATCCAGTTTACTGTTTGTTGATGTGCTTCAAGCCATTTATTTATCAGATCAGGATTCTGATTTACGTATTCTTCTCTAGCAATTAACAGTACTGAGGCAAATTTATTCTCAGGCCAAAGATCTTCTTCATTAAATAATCTTTTACCATTTAATTGTTGTACTAATATTGTAGCAGTTGGTTCTGGAACCCATGCAGCATCAATATCACCTTTTGCAAATAGTGTATAAATATCAGAACTATCTAGATTCAAGACAACAACAGAACCACCCTTTTCAGCTGGTTTTAATCCATTCTCAGAAAGATAGCTTCTCAATGAAATATCTTGTGTGTTTCCTATTTGTGGTGCTGCAATTCTTTTTCCTTCAAAATCAGCAACAGAATCAATTTTAGAATTAGGATGAACAATAAAACTAACGCCACCACTTGCAGCACCAGATAAAATTTTTACATTGTGATCTTCAGATTTTAAAAATCCATTAATTGCAGGTCCAGGACCAACATATGCAATATCAATTGAACCCGCAAAAAGAGATTCTATTACCTGAGGTCCAGCATCAAACAATATTGGTTCGATTACAGTATTGTTTCCAATTTGATCTTGAAATATTCCTTTTTCTATTCCAATGACAGGTACTGCATGATTTATGTTAGGAAAATATGCTACTCTGATCTTGTTTTCATGCGTAGTTTCAGTAGAATTTACTATGATTCCAGTAATGAGTATCAATGTCACACCTACAATTCCGACAAAAATAGCTGATCGAGTTTTCATAAAACAGCGTTATATTTTGGCGGTTAAATAATCATCGAATTTTAGCTCAAGCTAGTTGGATAAAAGTTAGAGGAGATTTTTGATTTTCAGCGTATCACAAAAGATAAATTCCAAAATACGACGGGGAAATGTGTTTTATGACTGAAAGAGGAATTCTTGCATTTTCAGGAGGACTAGACACATCAGTCGTAGTAAAATATCTTCAAGAAGAATATGATATGGATGTCATAACAGTAACTGTAGATGTTGGCCAAGGCGATGATCAGAAAAAAATTGAAGCTAAAGCAAAAAAGCTTGGAGTAATAAAACATTACAACATAGATGCAAGAAAGGAATTTGTTGAAAATTTTATTTTTCCATCAATTAAGGCAAACGCGCTTTATCAAAAAAAATATTGTCTAGCAACAGCATTGGCCAGGCCATTAATTGCAGAAAAAGTTTTAGAAATTGCAAAAAAAGAAAAAGTAACAGCACTAGCTCATGGATGTTCAGGTAAAGGAAATGACCAAGTAAGATTTGACATCACACTACGTTCCGGTTCTGATTTACCAATTATTGCACCAATTCGAGACATGAACTTAGACAGAGTAACAGAGTTAAAGTTTGCAAAAAAGCATGGAATCGAAATTGATTCAGTAGCAAAAAGATTCAGCATTGATCAAAATTTGTGGGGACGTGCAATTGAAGGTGGAGTTTTAGAAGATCCATATAATGAACCTCCTGAAGATGCATTCATTTGGGTAAAAACAAAAAATTTACCAGACAAGCCAACATACATGGAAATTAAATTTGAAAAAGGAATACCAGTTGCAGTTGATGGAAAAATTCTTGAACCTATAAAATTAATTGAGTATGTAAACAAAAAAGCAGGAGATGCGGGAGTAGGAATTGTTGATCACATTGAAGACAGAGTTGTGGGAATAAAATCTCGTGAAGTTTACGAAACTCCAGGAGCCATGTGTCTTATTGAAGCTCATGCCGATTTAGAAAAAATGGTTCACACAAAACATGAAAATAAATTTAAATCAATTATTGATGACGAGTGGGCATACCTTACATATTCAGGATTATGGCAAGATCCACTAAAACAAGATCTAGATGCATTTATTCAAACATCACAAAAACCAGTATCAGGAACTGTAAAACTAAAGCTCTTCAAAGGAAGTATTCGTGTTGTGGGAAGAAAATCAGAGTATTCACTGTATAATCACAAGATCGCCACTTATGGTGCAGAATCAACTTTTGATCAAAGATTGGCAAAAGGATTTGTAGAATTGTGGGGAATTCAATCAACAGAAGCTAATAAATTACAAAAGAAAATGTCAACAAAAACATGAACTGTCAAGATTGTGATGCAACTCTTAACATCCCAGACGATGCCTCGGTTGGAGAAATTATCTCCTGCCCTGATTGTGGCGCCGACTTTGAGATCGCAAAGAAAAATGGATCTACTGTTGAGCTAAAACAAGCAGAAAGTGTAGGCGAAGACTGGGGAGAGTAATGTCAAAAATTTGTATTGTGTTTGACCGCCTAAGAACGGAAGAAAAGATGCTTGAAAAAGAAGCATCAAATCTAGGTCACGATGTAGTAATGCTAGACGCCAAAACCACCCAAATCAATACCGATAGTAAAAGAAATGATTTTGACTTTGGGGATATTGTTTTAGAAAGATGTGTCAGTTATTTTAGAGGGCTGCATTTTACTGCTAGTCTTGAATTTATGGACGTACCAGTACTCAACAAATTTCAAGTTGCAAATCAATGTGGAAATAAAATGTTTATGACGCTACTTTTGAAAAAATACAATGTACCTACACCAAAAACATATTTTTCATTTTCAAGTGAAAGTGCATCAGCGAATATAGAAAAAATTGGGTATCCTCTTGTAATCAAACCAGTCATAGGAAGTTGGGGCAGAGGCGTAATGCAACTAAAAGATAAGGATACCGCAGATGCATTATTTGAGATTAGAGATATTACAGATAGCCCACATGATAGAATTTTCTATCTTCAAGAATTGGTAAAAAGACCACCAAGAGACATTCGGGTTATCACAGTTGGCGATGAACCAATAGCTGCCATGTATAGAAAATCATCAGGTGGTTTTAAAACAAACATAGCATTAGGAGCAGACCCGGAATTATGTGAGATCACAAAAGAGATCGAAGTGATATCTACAAAAGCATCAAAAGCTATGGGTGGAGGAATTTTAGGGATCGACATAATGGAAGATGAAAAGCGAGGGTTGGTAGTACATGAAGTTAACAATACCGTTGAGTTTAAGGGGTTGGCAAGAGTGTCACGACGAAATATTCCAAAAGAAATGGTAGAATTTGCTTTAAACTATGTTAGGAAATAAATTATACTTCCTTACGGGAGGATTATCATGAAAGTTGGTGTTGTAGGAGCATCAGGCTATGTTGGAGGAGAAACACTTCGCCTCTTAGTAAATCATCCAGATGTAGAGATCGCAATGGTCACCTCACGACAGCATGTGGGAGAGTATCTTCATAGAATTCAACCCAGTTTGAAAGGATTTACCGATCTGACTTTTTCGGAATTAGATTATGATAAAATGACAGACAAGTGTGACATTGTATTTACCGCAGTTCCACATGGAACCGCAACTGAAATTGTAAAAGCATTGTACGACAGAGGTCTAAAAGTTATAGATTTGAGTGCAGATTACAGATTGCACAATCCTGCAGATTACGATAAATGGTATGGATGGGAACATCCACATCCAGATTATTTACCAAAATCAGTATTTGGTGTTCCAGAATTACACAGAGAGCAAATCAAAAAAGCACAACTAGTTTCTTGTCCAGGATGCATGGCAGTAACATCCATGTTAGCACTTGCACCACTTATTCGAAATGATCTAATTGATTTAGAACACATCATTGTAGATTCAAAGATTGGCTCATCCGGTGCAGGTTCGGGTTCAGGAACTGCTCATGCAATGAGGGCAGGTGTTATCAGACCATACAAACCAGCAAAACACAGACACACTGGAGAAATAGAACAAGAGCTAAGCGAAATTGCAGGAAAGAAAATTCGTGTTTCAATGAGTCCACATGCAGTAGACATAGTTCGTGGAATTTTATGTACAAATCACACGTTTATGAAAAAAGATATTGAGGAAAAAGAATTATGGAGAATATATCGCGAAGCTTACGGTCAAGAAAAATTCATTCGATTAATTCGAGACAAAAAAGGATTGTATAAATTCCCAGATCCAAAATTCGTAGTCGGTTCAAACTTTTGTGATATAGGTTTTGACATAGATGAAGAAAATCACAGATTGATTGCTCTTTCAGCATCTGATAATCTAATGAAAGGTGCAGCTGGTTCTGCCATACAAAACATGAATGTCATGTGTGGTTTTGATGAAATGGATGGCTTGAGATACACACCACTTACTCCAGTATAGAAATGATCACAATCAAAATCGGTGGAAGTGTAGTAGACAATTTACATCCATCAACCATTTCAGATATTAAAAAAGTTGCAGAGACAGAAGGAATCATCATAGTTCATGGTGGAGGAAAAGAAGTTACAAAAGTTTGCGAACAACTTGGAAAAGAAGCAAAATTTGTAACATCACCTAGCGGAATAAAGAGCAGATACACAGACAAAGAGACAGTAGAAATTTTTACAATGGTAATGTCTGGTAGAATCAACAAAACAATTGTTCAAATGCTTCAAAAAAATGGAATCAATGCAGTTGGCCTTTCAGGTGTTGATGCCAAGATAATTCAAGCAGAAAGGAAAAAAACACTACTAATCATTAATGAGAAAGGCCGAAAACAGGCAATTGATGGAGGTTACACAGGAAAAATCACCAAAGTCAATTCGGATTTCATCAAATCGCTGTTAAAACAAGGTTTGACGCCTGTGATTTCACCGATTGCAATTAGCGAAGAATCAGATTTTCTCAATGTTGATGGAGATAGAGCAGCAGCATATGTAGCAGGAAGCACAGGATCAGACAAAGTATTATTCATAACAAATGTAGACGGACTTTTGATGGATGACAAACTTGTAACTAAACTAACATTAGCAGAAGCGAAAGAGATCAGACCAAAGATAGGTCCAGGTATGGAAAAGAAAATTCTTGCAGCTACTGAAGCCCTAGATATGGGAGTAAAAGAGGCACTCATTGCAAATGGTCAAAGAGAAAATCCTATATCAGCGGCAATTGCACACGATAAATGTACGGTGATTCAACATGACTGAAGATGACTTTATGGGAGCTCTGTATCAGAGATTTCCAGTTACAATTGAAAAGGGAGTAGGGTCTCATGTATGGGATGTTAATGGTAAAGAGTACATTGACTGTATGGGAGGATATGGCGTAGCAATTGTCGGACATCAAAATAAAAGAGTGGTCAAAGCAATCAAAGAACAAGTAGACAAAATAATTACAGTACACAGTTCACTATACAATAAAACAAGAGAAGAATTTCTCAAAACATTAATCAGTCTTGCACCAAAAGGACTCACTCAAGTTCATCTAAACAACAGCGGTGCAGAAGCAATAGAAGCTGCAATAAAATTTGCAAGAAAGTTCACTGGCAAAAAAGGAATGGTTGCAATGAAAGGATCCTATCATGGAAAAACACTTGGTGCTCTCACGTTAACATTTAATCCAAAATATAAAAAAGCATTTGAGCCACTAGTTGAAAAAGTTTCTTTTGCGTCATTTGGAGATATTGAATCTCTTCGTTCTACAATTGATGAAGATACTGCATTTGTTATTTTAGAACCAATTCAAGGTGAAAGTGGAATCATTGTTGCACCAGATGGATTTTTACAGGAAGTAAGAAAGCTTTGCGATGAAAAAGGAATTCTTTTGATTTTTGACGAAATACAAGCAGGATTAGGTAGAACAGGACGACTATGGGCGTGTGATCATTGGAATACTGCACCAGACATTTTATGTCTTGCAAAAGGAATTGCAGGCGGAGTTCCAATGGGTGCAACTTTAGTAAGACCAGAT
>JANPCQ010000117.1:0-2880 GCA_031431055.1 Nitrosarchaeum sp. | reverse complement strand
AAAGAAGATTCTTGTCCCTATAGATGGTTCCAAGAATTCTATGAGAGGGTTAGATGAAGCAATTTATCTTGCAAGACAATGTCATGCAACAATTACTGGTTTGTATGTAATTCCAATATATCCAATAAATTTTACTGATGCTATAATGCCATATCAAATTCATCTTACTAAATCAGCTAAAAAATTTATGGAATCTGCAAAGACTACATGTGCTCAAAAAGGAATTGTGTTTAAATCAAAAATAGTGTTTGGAAGCCCAATTATAGAAATTGATGAAATGGCGAGAAACAAAGAATTTGATATTATTGTTATCGGCTCCAGAGGTCAAAGTGGGCTGAAAGAAGTTTTCTTGGGCAGTGTTGCAAACGCTATAGTACATAAATCAAAAACTCCAGTGTTAGTCATAAAGTAATGATTAGGATGTTTTCAAAAATGCTAACTAGAATTCTTGTTCCATATGACGGCTCCAAATATTCAGTAAAGGCATTAACTAGAGCTATGGAACTTTCACATAATCTTGATTTAGAGATTTTTTTATTTTCTGTTGTTTATGTAGACTATATTTCACCCCCTGGAATACTAGGACTAATCAGAACAAAATCTGAAAAAGAAGCTGTAAAAAAATGGACTAAATCAGTTAGAGACAATACAGAAAAAATGTTAAAACTAGCTGCTAAAAGATGTGAACAAAAAGGAGTTTCTGTATCATATAACATTACACAAGGTAATGTCACAAATGAAATTTTGAGCTTTGCAAAAAGGAAAAGAGTTACACTAATAGTAATTGGCAGTCACGGTTTACATGGAATTGGGAAACTAAAGACATTAGGTAGTATCAGTAGAAGGGTTTCCGAACAAGCTAAATGTCCTGTATTATTAGTTAGATAAGTTTTAGACTAGTTCACCTAAAAAGTGAACAATTTTGTTCATATCAAGTTTAGAATTTACTGTTCCTTTTGCATTCTAGTAATTATTTGATCACAAATTCTTCTCATTTCAGAATCAGAACCCATACTGCAAATTTTTACTAAATCAGTGGCTGTTACTATTCCAATAATTTTATTATCTTTTTTGACAGGTAACTTGTGAATGTTGTTTGTTTTCATAATCTGTGCAGCTTCCCAAACTGTTTCGTCTGGATTTACTTCAATTATTGGCGAAGACATTACTTCTTCTAATGGAGCATACAATGGTTTTCCTTCAGCAGCTATACGTTTAACAAAATCCCTTTCTGTCAAGATACCTATTGGTAATTGATTTTTAGTTACAATGATACAACCAATATTATTTTTATCCATCAATTTGGCAGCATCCTTAACCGAAGTAGATACATCTAATGTGGTCAAATCACTAATCATTACATCTTTTACGAATGTATGTGCCATATCCTTATCTGAGATTTTCTTCTAATAAACAAGATCCTGATTTTCATATCAAGAAATTATCTGATGTTAAAAAATTAGTTATTTTACTATTAAAACAGGAATTTTAGATTTATGTAAAACATAATTTGAAGTACTTCCAAGAAAAATTTCTTTCATAGAACCCATTCCTCTTGAGCCTATTACAATAATATCATATGATTTGTTATCTGCATAGCTTATGATTTTTGGTCCTTCATCACCATGAATTGTGGCATCATCAAAAAGAATACCATATTGTGCAGCACGTGTTTTTGCTTTTGACATGAATTTGGAGGCATTATTAAGTAGATATTTTTCAAGATAAGACATTTGTGAATCTGTGATGGGTTTGGATATTGGAATTACATACAAACCAGTAATTGTTGCATGACATTGTCTTGCAAGATAAATTGCTTCATCTAACCCTCTCATAGAATTCTTGGAACCATCTATAGGGACAAGAATCTTCTTTATGTTTTGCATAATTATCTCATAAAAGAACTGGATTTAAGACATCCTATGCATTCTCGGATTTGATTTTCAACCATGATATTATGCAAAGTCACTATATACTAAAAATTTAATATTTATTTGAAAATGACAGATACAACTAAAATTACGGTTAGAGACATTATGACAAAATCAGTAATTGCAGTAGATTCATCAGTTACTGCAAATGAAGCAGCAAAAATGATGGAAGATGTAAAAGTTGGTGCAATTATAGTGATGGAAAACAATACCCCAATGGGAATAATCACTGATAGGGATTTTGCAGTAAAGGTTGTATCTCATGCTTATCAGATTACAACTCCAGTAAAACAGATTATGTCCACTCCGCTAATTGCAATCGGTCCAGATGAATCAGTATGGATGGTTGCTGATCTAATGTATACTAGAGGTATTCGAAAATTACCAGTTATAGAAGATGATAAAGTGATAGGAATTATTACTTCTACTGATCTTGTAAATCAGCTTGCCATATCCACAAATGAAGATATGAGAAAAATGTATCATGAATCAGTAATCAAAGTATACAAACAATATAGTCCTTACAATTGATTAAATTTTATTTTTTGATTTGAGTATCTGATCATCATCATGTGAAAATTAATCCTTGAACATGCATTGCAGTGCAGTCCTACTACTTAAGAGTAAAACTTACTATCAATATTCATGGAAACAGCTAAAATACCTAAATTCAAATGGGGCGAAATTTCTGAGCTTAATTCAGGTCATACTCCTAGTGAATGGGGGATGGTACAAGAGGCAAAACCAAAACAAAACAGAATTATCGCATATGACGTTTCATGGAACAACTAATAATTATAAAATAAAATATACATTATCAAATATTGAATTGTGCTCATAATATTGGTAGAATCATAGATTTAGGTTGTAAAATTACCAAAAATGCTGGAAAATAGTATTAAAATGATGTTCCAAATCATTGGTAATTCTAGTTTTATTTTTTGTATCG
>JANPCQ010000116.1:0-1680 GCA_031431055.1 Nitrosarchaeum sp. | reverse complement strand
ATCTTAGAATCTCTTGTTGTTTTTCATGATTGGTTTCTTGTTCTAATTCTTTGGATAACTCGGATAATTTTTTTTCTAATGTGATCTCTAATCCTGTTTTTTCTGCATGTTGCTTTACTTCAACAGGACTCTCTTTTTTTTCGGGCTCTCTGCCACAATTGATACATAACGCATGACCTTCTTTCATTACTCTTACCCCTGAACAGTATGGACATGGCTCACTTAGCAGAGTTGCTCCTTTCAATAGCATTTCGGCTGCCTTTTTTGTAAGATCTTTTGACATATGCTGAGTTGAGATTTCTCTCTAAAAAATACAATTGTTTTGCAATTTCATTAATATTGCAAACAAGGCTTAATAGTGCGTAAAATCGGAATAATTTAGAACGTATGGCGGTAATTTGTAATACATGTGGTCTTCCTGAAGATCTATGCGCTTGTGGTGAGCTCGCTAAAGATAGTACAAAAATTATAATTCGTTTGGAAACTAGACGATTCAAGAAAAAAGGAACTATGATTGAAGGATTAGATCCTAAATTAAATAATTTAGAAACAGTCGCTAAAGAATTAAAGAACAAATATGCTTGTGGTGGAACCGCAAAAGATGGCTACATATTTCTTCAAGGTGATCATAGGGATACAATCAAAGACACTTTGATCCATTTAGGATTTCCTGAATCTAGTATCGAGCTTCATTAGATAGACATTGCAAGTATCAAATAAAATTCTCCAAATTATAGGCATTCCTCATTTGGCACTTTTGTCTGTCATATTTGGTATGATGCTGTTGTCATTTCCATTTGGATTATTTGTTGTATTTGATACTGATATTGGGGATGATATTAATTTTCAATACCCTTTAAACAGTCTTGATATTTTCAAAGAAATTAGATATCTCATTCCATTTGATATTGAAATTGGCGATATCTTTATTGTTTTATGGTCTATCTATGCTATTCTTTTTACAATAGCTATGTTTGGTCCTGATAAAGGATTTCTAAAAACATTGTCTACAAATCTCAGTAATGGAAAATTAGAAACAAAATCAAACTATATGATTGCAATAACAAAATGGTTTTCAATTCTAATTCTGATATCTATAATTATTGATTTTATTCAACAGGGATTTGGAATAGTCACTGTTTCTCCACCAGTCGATAATGATTTGACTCAGTTTTTGTATGTGAGCCTGTCCCCTATTGTTGAAGAGATTGGATTTAGGGTGATTCTCATAGGTTTACCCCTTTTTGTGTTTTATTCGCATAAATTATCTCTAAAACATTTTTTTAAATCTCTTTGGAATCCAAATCATAATTTACATATCTATGATTTTAGAAAAATCCTGTTTTTGATAGTTTTAGTTGGTATCTTTTTTGGGCTAGCTCATATTATGACTGGTGAGCCGTGGAGTGAAGGAAAATTTGCACAAGCCACTGCAAGTGGAATTATACTTGGTTGGCTATATTTTAGATTTGGCCTGGTATCTGCAATTCTTGTTCATTGGGGAACGAATTATTTTATATTTTCATATGCAAATTTTGTATCTCAGATTAATGAGATAACTATTGAGGCGGCATTTTCACATCCTCTAATAAATACAATGGAAATATTATTTTTAATATCTGGCATATTTTCAATTTCTGTACTGTTGATTACTTATTTTAATTCAAAAAAAGAACAAAA
>JANPCQ010000115.1:0-2036 GCA_031431055.1 Nitrosarchaeum sp. | reverse complement strand
TGGGGATTTGAAACCGGTCCACTTTGGGGAGGATATTGTGAAGTTACTCATTTACCAGAAGTTAATGTTGTAAAAATTCCTGATAATGTCACATATGATTCTGCAGCAGCTGCTTCAATGACTTTGTTGACATCATGGCATATGCTAGTTGGAAGAGCAAAAATTCAACCAGGACAACTAGTTTTGATTATGGGTGGAGGTTCTGGAGTCGGAAATTATGGAATTCAAATAGCTAAATTATTTGGATGTACTGTAATTGCCACAGCTAGTCCAGATAAATTAGATAAATTATTGGAATTAGGAGCTGATTATGCAATAGATCATAGAAAAGAAGATTGGCATAAGGAAGTTCGCGATATCTCGAAAAAAATAATCAAGCCTTTTGGAGATGTAACTGGAGTAGATGTAATTTTTGAACATATTGGTGGTTCACACTGGAATAAGGAATTGACTTTGTTAAAGTATGGCGCAACAATTGTTACAACTGGAGCAACAACTGGCTATGACGCTAAAACAGATTTACGCCATATTTTTTTCAAAGGTATCAATATTTTAGGCTCAACTCAAGGAACTAGGGCTGAGTTAGAGCAAGCTCTGTACTGGATGTCTCAAGGCAAAATTAAATCAGTCATTGATTCTGTTTACTCCTTTGAGCAAGCAGCAGAAGCTCATACAAAGATGTTAACTGGAAAAGGATTATTTGGAAAAATCTTAATGAAACCTTGATGTAAAATTAATGATGACTAGAAATCCCAAAATTGATTCTATTCTTGATGAAGCAAATAGATTATTTTTAAAAGGCAAACTACGAGAAGCAATTATTTATTATGATGAAATTCTCCATGAAAATCCAAATCATATTGGTTCTCTAAACAATAAGGGATATGCACTAAATAAATTGAAAGATTATGATGGCGCCATACAATGTTATGACAGTGCCTTGAAATTAGATTCTGGAGATCTTTCTGTTTTAGTAAATAAAATATCATCTTTGAGAAAAAAAGGTGAATTTACTGAGGCGTTAAATTATTGCAATACTATTTTGAAAAATAATTCAAAATACAACATTGTACTGTATCACAAAGAAAGAATCTTGTTTTCAATGGAACGATTTGAAGAATCTATACTTTATTGCAATAAAATTTTAGATGACTATCCACGTAATGGTGATGTTCTTTTTGATAAATCTTGTAATCTTGCGATGCTTTCTAGAATAGATGATGCACTTGATACGCTTGAAAATGCAATTTTGCAAGGAATTCAATATAAAATCAAAGCAAAAAAAACCAAATCTTTTGAAAAACTAACAGACAATCAAAAATTTCAAAAACTAGTATCTCAAAGCCAGTGAGGAATCTCTAGATATCCTTCTATACTTTCATGTCTTAATATTTTTAAAAGTGCATTTGCCTGAGGTGTAGAAAGAACCGGCTTGTCAAATTGATTGTCTGTAGAAATTCTGGGACATGCTACTTGAATAAATGCGTCTATTCCTTTTAGATTTTTTAATCTCTCATTTGTGATGTCAGTTAAAGCAAATAATTGAACTGTCTTTCCTTCTTTTTCTAATTCTTTTTTAAATTTTAAAGCAAATACTTTGGATAATTGTCCTTCTTTGAGTCCGATAATTATTCCAAATGACTGTGCATCAGCTGCTTTGTAAATTGCAAGAGTGGCTTTCTTTTTTAATTTCTGAGCAAATTCTGTGACTTCTCTTACTTCATTAAAATAAGGATCTAAAACATATGTTGGCATATTAGTTGAAAGTGCAATTCCAGCTGCATGAATATTACTCTGTCCTAAAAAAACATAGGCATCAACTTTGTCTTTGAGTTCTGTTGCTGGATAAAACTCACAACCAAACACTTGACCGTCATTTAATTGTCCTTTCCCCTTGCCAATTTTTACTTCAATTCCACCACTAGTTAAAATTTCATTTACTTTATCCATCTGATGCAAATGTTGGCTATCTGTAACTAGAGATATTTTCTTTCCCTTGAGAATATCAACACACTTTTTGGCTACACTGTCAAATT
>JANPCQ010000114.1:0-2601 GCA_031431055.1 Nitrosarchaeum sp. | reverse complement strand
TAATTTTGACTTTATTTGCACCCAAATCCACCAAAGAGCAAAGAAGCATATCGCCAGATATGCCTGCAATTTGAGGATCGATAACAACAACCATAGATTGAAAATTACCAAAAATGCATATAAATTCTATCTAAATAGATAAAAAATTTCATTAGATTTAATTATTGAAAATAGGCAGCTCAATCTATGATTACAATAATAGGTTCGGGAAAAGTTGGTGGAGATGCAGCTTTATTCTCAGCATTAAAGCGATTAGATGATCAAATATTATTACTTGATGTTGCAGAGGGATTACCACAAGGCGAAGCAATGGATATCAATCACATGCTATCAGAACAAGGAATTGACGTAGAAGTAAAGGGTTCTAATAATTTTGCAGATATGAAAGGTTCCAATATAGTAGTAGTAGTAGCAGGTTCGGGAAGAAAACCAGGAATGACAAGAATGGATCTTTTAAAGATCAATGCAACTATTGTGAAAAGCATCGTAGAAAATATCAAAAAATATGCCGATGATTCGATGATAATTCCAGTGACAAATCCGCTTGATCCTATGGCATACATTACTTACAAGGTTTCAGGATTTGATAGAAGCAGAGTATTTGGGATGGGTGGAATGTTAGATTTATCCAGATTCAGACAATTTATCCATGAAGCTACTGGACATTCTCGTGATTCTATTAGAGCACTTGTGATTGGAGAACATGGTGAAAACATGTTACCTCTGCCAAGATTCTCCTCAGTTTCAGGAATTCCACTTTCTTCACTTCTTTCAAAACAAAAATTAGATGAACTTGTTCAAAACACAAAACAAGTTGCAGCCAAAGTTATAGAATTAAAAGGTGCAACAGTACATGCACCAGGAAATGCAATTTCTACAATGATTGAATCGGTGGTAAGAAATAGAAAACAAGTGATACCTGTTGCAACATATCTTGATGGCGAATATGGTCATTCAGATGTAACAATAGGAGTTCCAGCAGTAATTGGAAAGAACGGTGTTGAAAAAATAATCGAGTTAGAACTAAATGCTGAAGAAAGACAAGTATTTGATACTGGAGTACAAAGTGTAAAGAGTGCAATTTCAGGCATACAAATCTAAGCATTTTTTTATTCAAATAAATATGAAATATCATTGGAAATTCATGAAATTTTAGAGTCTCTGGAAAAAGGAAAAATTTCAGTAAATAATGCAAAAAAGCTATTATCACTATATTCAATTGAAAAAATAGAAGGTATTGCCAAAATCGACATAAATAGAAGAAAAAGAAGAGGGATACCAGAAGTAGTTTTTGCAGAAACTAAAAAATTAGATGAAATTAAAAAAATAATTAAAAAAACACTAGAGAAAACAAACTCGGTTGTTGTTTCAAGAATAAATAAAGATGATTATTCAAAAATTTTATCGTTTGCAAAAAAATTAAAAGTAAAAGTTAGAACTGGAAAAAATTCATCATCAGTGCTACTTTTTAAAACTCCAATAAAATTTGAAGGGGGGAAAGTAGGGATACTTGCAGCTGGAACATCAGACATAGGAGTTGCTGAAGAAGCTAGATTGATGTCTGAGGCAATGAATTGTAAATGTATTTTTAGTTACGATGTTGGAGTTGCTGGAATTCAGAGAATATTTCCAATTTTAAAAGAAATGATTAAAGAAGAGGTGGATTGTATCATTGTGGTTGCTGGAATGGAAGGTGCACTAGCAACTTTAGTTTCGTCAATGGTAGATATTCCAGTAATTGGAATACCCACATCTGTTGGGTATGGTTACGGTGGAAAAGGAATAGCAGCTCTTGCATCAATGCTACAAAGTTGCTCATTAGGATTATCAATAGTCAACATAGACAATGGAATTGCAGCTGGTGCAATAGCAGCAAATATTGCAAATAGAGCAGTACGAAAAAACAGAACAAAATAATACCAATAATTTAGAAAATTATGTGGTCAAGTAACCTCGTAAATCATATATACCATACAAGAACGAATCTTGTTAATATTGGCTGGGAAACGAATTGTCCTAACTGCTGATCGTAGTTTAATGACAAATTATAGAGGAAATTTTTTGTATGGATTTATTGCATGTGGGCCATATGAAGTACTTCCAGAATGGGTTTTTGACAAAGTTTTCTGCCCACCTGTTGAAACAGATCCAATTACAGGCGAATCAAAAGTTGCTCAAGTAGGATTAAGAAGAGTAGAGAGTGCATTACTACAAGGATACAAACGTGATGAGGTCTTTATTGCAAATCCGGAGATGTTAGAAAAATCGATTGGTCCAGATACCAAGGTAGTTGGCATCAATGTGATGGATCCTCTTGGAATGGCACCAGTTACAACAACTATGTCACCTGAAAAATTATCATATGTTGCAATGAAATTCAAAAAAATGTGTGCCAACATTATTCAACTAAAAAAGAAATATAATTTTCATGTAGTAGTTGGTGGAAATGGAGCATGGGAGTTAGCAAAATCAGATAGAATGCAAATTCATGGAATTGATACAGTTGTGGTTGGAGAAGCTGATGAATTAGCATTAGATTTATTTCATGATTTAGAAAAAGGTGATGCACCAGAATTAATGCATTGTTTTGTAAAAAACATA
>JANPCQ010000113.1:0-9995 GCA_031431055.1 Nitrosarchaeum sp. | reverse complement strand
TTCTGGCACGTTTTTTGCCAACGTCCCTTTGTTTAGCTTCTCCAACTCGCATCTGCAAAGGCTCATCTTTGCGTACCAAAAAATCTCCTATTTCATGTCTACTGACATTCTGCTCATGTTGAGTACTTCAAATTCACTAACTCCCTCAACAGATTTAACAGAATCTTCTAGAGAATTCATCTGACCTTCTTTGTCTTCTAAAACAAATTCTGCTCTAAGAAATTCTAATCCAAATGCTAATGGCTCTTTTGCATGTCTTTTCATCTGTATTCCTTCTTTTAATGCCCCTTTGATGGTTTCAGATAGCTTGTCAAGATCTACATCCATTCCAGTTGGAAGAATTTTAGTAACTAATAGTAACTGAGTCAATTTCTAAGGTCCTTGAAAATTACATAAATCACATGTGTATGTTTTTGCGGATTCTCTGCAGCTTTCACATCTCCATATTAATTTCTCGCCGCAATTTGGGCAATTGAATTTTACACATTTATCATTAGGCATAATATGTCTGTGACAACAACTGCATATTGGTAACGAAATAGTAGATGACATGCCATAATTTTCTGTAAACATCATTTATATCTTGCCCAGAATCTGGGCGCTTTCAACTCAGAAGTTTTTTAAATTCTCCACCAATTATGGCTTGAGCAGTTTTGAGCGAACCTTTGATCCCAAGTAATTTTATTATGGAGCCAGTATGAAAATCAAAGTCTTCCTTTTCAGAAATCTCTTTTGTGATTTCCGGTGTAACTGATTCAAATAATTTATTGATGGTATTGTTGTCTAATCTTTCTAAAATTTTTCTTGCAAATAATTGTTTTTCAAATTCTTTTCCAAATTTTTCTGTCCATCTTTTTTGATACACTTCTAAATCTAATTTGTCTTTTGATTCTAAGAATTTTGAAATTGCTTGTCCTGCATACAGTCCTCCCATTCCACTAGAGTAAATTCCTCCCGCAGTAGTTGGTTTTGCTTGTCCTGCTGCATCGCCAACTATTACTATTTTTCCGTCGATAAATTTGTCAATTGGCCCTTTGATCCAAATAGGTGCATAAATTTTCCTAATTGTCGAATAATTTCCCATTGTCTGAAGAAATTTTTCTATTGCTTCTACAACATTGATTCCTTTTCCTGCCACTCCAATCTTTCCTTTACCTTGATCAGATGGTATTACCCATGCAAAAAATCCTGGATATTTTTCTTGATCAAAAAACACTTGCACTCTTCCTTTTTTTATCCAATCTGCATAAATTTCATATTGAGCAGATAATAAAATCCCTGTTCTGTCTTTATGGATAAGAGATGATACTCCTCTTGCATCAACAAAAATCTGACATTCTATTTCTCCTTCACTGGTTCTTACTCCTTTATCTGTTAATTCTTGAAAACTAGTTCTTACTTTGATTATGGCACCGTTTTTTTGGGCTTGATGTGCTATTTGTTTATCTAATTCCCTTCTGCTAATCTCTGCGACTTTTTGTTTCTTTGAATTTATGGAAAAACTATTTCCATTTGGCGCATGAATTTCTGCAGACTCTATTAAATGGTTTAAAGTTTTTCTAAATGGAACTATGCCAAGTTCTTCCAATCCTGCAGTGCTGACTAATCCTCCGCAGTGCTCCGGAGTACCAATCTCATAATCTTCTTCTATAACAAGAACACTATGATTATTGCTAGCAATTTCTCTTGCACAGATTAATCCTGCAACACTTCCACCAGCAATTACTGCATCATAGTACATAGATTTCGTTTCTTTGTCAATTATTTAATTCAAAAGTTTTTCATTTAGTATAGTTTTTGGTATCTTTATGGGTGATATCAAACAAGTAATTGTGATTCGAACTGACCTTGAAATGGGGAAAGGGAAGATTGCTGCACAAGTAGGGCATGCCTGCGTTTTAGGGGCTGAACATGTTAGAAAATCTCATCCTGAGTGGTTCAATAAATGGTGGGGTGGTCAAGAGAAAGTTGTACTCAAAGTTTCAGGTATTAAAGAATTACAAGAAGTAAAAAAACATGCAATTGATTTGGATCTTCCATGGTCTGAAGTTACAGATGCAGGTCATACTCAAATTGCTCCAGGTACTGTAACTTGTATTTCTATTGGTCCAGCTCCTGAGAATCTTATAGATAAAATAACTGGCGACTTGAAACTGCTTTAGATTTTTATCAATTTTTCTTGGAATGAGATATAACTTGGCTTGATATTTTTTAAATTGTGAAGAAAAAAGGACTAATTGTTGCTATCTTTTTTGGAACAATAATGCTAACCTCTTTGGCTGCAGGAGTACTTGTTAACAACACTCCAGCACCATCTGAAAATACTGAAGTAACTCTTACCGGTACTCCAGCTGATAATTTCCCTGATGCTCAACGTGCACAATTCTGTGGTTCAGGAAATGCAAAATCTACAACATTTGTCAAAGAATACGCAATTCCAACTGCTTGTACAAATCCTTTGGCAATAGTTACTGATTATAGTGGAAATGTGTGGTTTGCACAAACCAACACTGGTAAACTAGCAAAATTTGATCCTAACACTGAATCCTTTACTGAATTTGATAATCCCATGTGGCCAAAAAATGGTCGCTCTATGATCTGGGGAATTGATTATTCTCCTGATGGTTCCTTGTGGTTTACAGATGAATCTTATGATTCTGTATGGAAATTCTCAACACAAGATGAAAAATATCTACGAATAGGTTATCCTTCTGAAGGTGATTCATTACCACAAAAATTGAAAGTTGATGGTTCTCAAATAGTGATAAATGATTTTACTGGAAACAAAATCACCTTTTTAGATCCTACCCAGTCTAATGATAACTTGAGATATCTGAATCTACCTTCTCCCGTTAATGGTTCTGTAACTGGTGATTTTGCAATTGATACTGATAAAAATATCTGGTATACTAATTGGATTTTTCAACAAGGAGGAATTTTGATAAAATTTGATCAAGAAGGATATCGTAACTCTGTAGCCAATGTTAATGGAAATTCTCTTCCTGTCCTTGATTATTTTGAAATATTTCAGCTACCTTTTGAACTACTTACTCCAAACGGTATTGCTGTATCTGATGGTATGATTTGGCTAGCAGATACGTCAAGCTCTGCTATCTTTAACTTTGATCCTGCCACACAACAATTTACCCAGTATGTTACATCTGATCCAAAAATATCCACATATGGTAACTCTACTGGAGTCATAAAATCTCCAATATCTAGACCATATTGGATTGAAACCAATCTTAATGGACAACTAGTTTTCAATGAACAAACTGCAAATAGCATTGCCATCTTAGACCCAAAATCTGAATCACTTGTAGAATATATGATTCCATCAAAAAATCCATCTTGGGGTGACTGTGCTCCTAATTCTGATTGTGGCTTGGCGCAAATCTTTGATTTTGCCATACACAATGACAAAATCTGGTTTACTGAATGGGTGGAAAATAACATAGGTGTAGTTGATACTTCTATTGCACTTCCATTTAGAATTGAACTTGACTCTAAAGATATTTCACTTGTGCCAGGAGAATCAAAGAACTTGTCTTTTACAATATCTCCTCAGCAAGACTTGTCTGATGTATCTTTGATATTATCAGATCCTTACAATTTTTTGGTTGTCACTTCAAATGTATCTGATTCTTTCCAATTATCTCTTGATGTTCCTAGATTTGTGGAGGTAACAATCTCTGCATCTGATGATGCAACTTCTGGAAAATACAAAATATTACTAGGTGCACAAATCGAAGATATCTCAATTAGTAAATTTGTTACAGTGACAATATTGCCGTGATACCTAAAATAGATTCTCAAATAGGTATCTCTGTTTACAGTACAAAATTTAATGGGATTGGAGGACAAATTCGGACAGAAGCTGAGCACTTTAAGGTAGATGAAGTTCTCTCTGAGAAATCATTAAAATTGATTAATCAACAAGTTGGTTACGCTGTTTACAAATTAAAAAAGAAAAAAATAGATACAAACCATGCACTTTCTGATATTTTTAAAAAAAAAGGAATCAGATTAAAAGCACTTGGACTAAAGGATGCATCTGCAGTAACTGAACAATTTGTCTGCTCTGATAGTAAAGGTAAATTCATAGAAAACTATGCCTCTGAGAAATATTCTCTTGAAAAAATTGGATTTGTAAAAAAACCCTTATCCAAAAAAGACATGATTGCTAATCATTTTAGCATAAAAATTTCTGGATGTAGTAATATCTCTGGCTTTACCGAATATGATAAAGTTCTAAATTTTTATGGTTATCAAAGATTTGGCTCTAAAAGACCTGTCACTCATCTTATTGGTAAAGCGCTTTTACAGCGTAATTTCAAAAAGGCGGTTGAGTTGATTGTATCTTTTACCTCTTCTTATGACTCTAAGGAAAATACCGAAATAAGGGAAAAACTAGCTGACAAATCAAACTACAAAAAATACCTTGAGCAAGTTCCACCCCAAATGGACATTGAAAGAATTGTACTACAAGAAATAATTGAGCATGATAATGAGCAAAAAGCAATTCATGCAATACCATTACCCCTTAGAAGATTTTATGTTCAAGCGTACCAATCTTTTCTTTTCAATCATGCGTTAAGTGCTGCATTTACAGATGGAGAAAATCTCTTTGAGGCACAAGAAGGTGATGTTTGCTATGATTTTCATGGGATAATTGGAAAATATGTCAAAGGTCTAGACCAACATCTTGCATTACCTTTTGTAGGATACTCGTATTACAAAAAAACCCGCTTTGATTTTCAAATATCTAAAATTTTAAAAGCTGAAGAGATTACGCCAAAGGATTTTTTCATTAAAGAAATGCAGGAAATTAGTAGTGAAGGTGGATTCAGACAAGCCACAATACAATGCACTGATTACTCATTCAAAGATACCACTGTAGAGTTTACTCTTTCTAGAGGTTCATTTGCTACTATACTATTACGTGAAATAATGAAACCTGAAGATCCAATTCTTGCAGGATTTTAAGATCTATGAAAATATTTTCAGATGTCTTTAAGTTATAGTCTTTTTTAGAAAGCTCAATTCGAATGGAACAAGCATACATGTTGATTAGCTGTGAAATAGGAGAAGAGCATTCAATTTATTCACAACTAAAAGAGATTCCAGAGATTAAAGATTGTATTATTACTTATGGTAGTTATGATCTTGTTGTTAAATTTGAAACTAATACTGCAGAGGAGCTAAATACAGTTATTTCATCTAAGATTAGAAAGTTAGCCAAAATTCGTAGTACCATAACACTTCGTGTAACTTAGTTTCTTTTGCTAAAACTCAAACCCATCCCTATTGCCAGAATAATGCCTCCTGCAATAGTTATCTGAATTCCATATGTGACCCATTGTGGATTTGAATACATGAATGATGTTTCTGGTCCTACTATTGATTGTCCTTGAAGGTGAAAAATCACACCCATAACCATAATGCCAATACCTGTGATTATGACTGCTTTTTTGCCTTTCACTGTACTTTCTAGGCTGATACCAGTAAAAAGGGTAAAGAGAATTGATAATTTGACCAAATGATTTTTTGATTCGTTCTTTAATTATTTACTTTTGATTCTAAAAAATGTACAACTGGGAATATAATGCCTCAGAGTCTGGTGGCCGTAAATATCTTAATCTAATATTATTTGTATTATCTGCATCTGCTGCTGTACTTTTGTTTTTGATATTTTTCCCTCAAATTGATGCAATCAATCAGGAATCATCGATTTTAATTAATCTCATGTTTCTTCCTGCAGCTGCAATAGGATTTCTTTATGGTGTTAGAATTACCGAGAGAGCTGTAAAGCCAAGTGAAATACGCAGTCCACTCAAAAGATCAATTGTTAAAACTCTCTTGTTCTTTTTTGTCATAGGTAGTATGTTTGGTTCTGTTAATTTTGCATTAAATAATGGTAGTATGATGCCTGAATCTAGCATCATAGATGATGGTCTACTCCCTTGGTTAAATGAATATGTGACTACAAACGGTGGTGCTACATTTCTAATAATTACCAGCATTGTTTTGATGGCAGGAGCAACAAAAAGAATTGTTGGACTGGGCTCTGGAATTATCGATAGATTGGTTACATGTGTTAGTACATTTGTTTTCTTTACAATGCTTATTCTCAGCTTTACACAATCTGATCATACTTCTTCAGCCGTGTTTTTGTATACGTTTTATCATGCAGGAATTGTTGGTGGTGCATTTTATGCAATGAATAGACTAACAAAAAATCTAAACACTATGGAAGATTTTGCAAACGGATATTAAATATTATTTCTCTAGATCTACGTAAATTCCAGATACATCGTTGTTGATTCTGTCCCAGTACCTTTCACAATCTTCTGTTTTGAAATCATTTGCTTTACATTGTTTAAAGTGAGCAGTATTTTCTCTCTGGATGTTGTCTCCAAAAAGTACATCTGAGCCTATTGCCAATGCAACAAGCGCAATTGCTGTAAGACTTGCAGCAACTAGAATCATTCCATAACCTGCATGGGCATGATTGTGAGGTTCTTTCATTCAACGAAAATCAAATTCTCTTGAATTTATTCTTTTCAAGAAGTAAATTGTGATCAAATATTGGCACTAGTATTAGAAAAAAACAAAAGCCAGCAATCATACCTGTATTCATTGAGTATCCAAATTCTTCAATATGAGTTTCTAGGTCCCATCAAACTTCAAGAATGGGGACCGTCAATGGAAAAAGTAGTATACTTGATAATGTCTCGCCAAAAAGACTCTTTTAACATAATTTATGCTGGTGACTGTGAACAGACCTCTGATGAGAAATTTTTCACTAGTAATTCTAGTTTCAAATGTTGGACTGAAAAATCTGGCTCTGAGAAATCACTGTATCTTGCCATTCTGCCACTATTTGAATCTGGAAACGATGAGAGAAAAAAAATCTTAGATAAAATACTTGCTCGTTATCGTCCAATCTGTAATCTAGGAATCAACTACGACGTTAAACCTGATTATAAAATTCGCTCCAAATCGGATTTACAAAATACATCTAAAACACCTTGCCCTTGCTGTGGTTCTGAGATGAAAGTTGACAAAGTACTTGAAACTACAACAATTATTCGTTGCATTGAATGTGGTTTGAGTGACACTAGACTTAATTCTTGATTTTATCTTGAATCTTAAATAATTCCAATGTAAGCAAATCTATTGCTTTTTTCAAATGCTCAAATTCATTAATTGAATGAATTTGTCCTTCTACTAGTGCTCTTAGCACTTTGACTGAACTTTTTTGAAATTCATCTGATGCGATAATTTCCATTGCATTGAGTTTGGACAAAAGATTGTCTAATTCTTTTTTCATTTCATCAGCTGGTGCATGTTTGTTCATAAATTATCTCAAAAGAATTTGGTATATGAATTATAGTTACATTAGGTCTTCGTCTATTTGTTGAATTGGATCTAGATATTGCTGACAGGTACAATTAGGAATCTTACACTTGCCAACTTTTATCAATGATTTACTCTCCTTTGATGGGATATGGGCTTCACTAGTATGATGGCATCGTTTGCAGTTCATAGAAACAAATTTGCCACTCTGTTATTTAAGCCAGTAAACAAAGTTGCAATTCAAACATTGCAACTAAAAGATTGTAATTGATTACCTGTCTTCATTTGTGTATTGTGTTATTATGTTTTGTACACGTCCTATCTTTCCATTGTCCAATTCAACTTTAATCCCATGAGGATGAAAATTACTAGAAGTAAGAATTCTTTTAACTATTCCTTCAGTCAAATTTCCTGTACGTTGATCTTGTTTTTGTACTATCTGTACTATTATTCCAATTTTTATTTTATCTCTTGATGGTGCATCATTCAATGATGTTTGGCACCGATGATTGATTCTAAGTCTTTGTTTTGATAAAATTGCGTAGTTTTGAGAGTTACTCAAAACAATCTACTAGCTTTGTCTGTGATTTTGGAAACATTCTCTGCAATAAACAGGTCTGTCGTCTTTTGGCTTGAATGGTATTTGACATTCATTTCCACAGTCACCGCATGTTGCGGTAAACATTTCTCTTGGTCTATCGTCTCTACTAAACCTGGAACCTCTGTCGCTTGATCCTCTACCATAACTCGAACCTCTGTCGCTTGATCCTCTACCATAACTCGATCTACCTCCAAATCTAGAGCCACCGCTACTACGTTCTTGTGGTTTATGCTTTTGGAAACATTCTCTGCAATAAACAGGTCTGTCGTCTTTTGGCTTGAATGGTATTTGACATTCATTTCCACAGTCACCGCATGTTGCGGTAAACATTTCTCTTGGTCCATCAAATGGCATATCTTTCTAAAACTTGGTGAAATCGTGTTGTAATTAAACTATTGTAAAATTGCTTTTTAAATCAAAATCGACATAATCTCGTTCTAATCTTGTATTTTGTAGTATGGGGATACCCAAATAATTGCCAAAATTCATGTTAAACTATGAAAGGAATAATCATGGTCGGAGTTTCAGGCTCTGGCAAAAGCACATGGGTCAATTCTCACAAGGAATACATTGTATGTTCCACCGATTTCGTAATTGAACAATTAGCAGAAAAAATGGGCATTTCCTACACTGAGGCATTTAATTATATTCAAAATAAAAAAAAATTTGATTACATTACAACCAAATTCTTTGAAAAAATACATGAATGCATCTTAAATGACAAGGACTTTGTAATAGATAGAACCCACTTAAAACGCAACATTAGAATTTCACTAATTAATGAATTAAAGACATTTGCAATAGAGAATGGAAAACATTTGAAATTATTTGCAGTGAGTTTTGAATTACCTAAAAATACAATATTTGAGAGATTAAAGAGCAGGGAAAAGAAAACTGGAAAATTCATCCCAAAAGATGTGATACTTGAGCAAATCAATTCCTTTGATATACCTACACTAGATGAGGGATTTGATGCGATAGAAAGAATTACGTGATTTTTGTATTATCTAATTTCAAAGTTCTGGCATTAATACTGCTCTTGCTAGAATTTGAGAATCTTTTAGTTTTTTGAGAACCTCATTTGCTTTCTCTAACGGATATGTCTCTGTTATTACTGTGAATTTTTTTTCATCACATATTTTGATTACCTGTTCCATATCTTTTGTTGACCCAATTACAGTTCCACGAATTGTCTTTTCATCAAACGCAAAAAATGGTGGATTTTTACCAACTGTAGCAATTACAATCAATCCTCCTCTCTTTACTGATTTAATTGCAACATCCGTTACTATATCGGCTGGAGCAAAAACTATAGCGGCATCTAACATTCCATGTCTTTTTTTTAATTCATCTAGAAATTCTTGATTTTCAGAAAAAGTCATGATATCATTTGCCCCTAATCTCTTTGCAACATCCAGATGATTTTTACTACGTGAAAATGCAATAACATCACACCCTTCTACTTTTGCAAACTGTACTGCCATATGGCCAACACCACCAATTCCAAATATGCCAATTTTTTTATGCGATCGTGGTTCTGCAGCTTTTACTGCTTTGTACGCTGTAATTCCTGCACAGAACAATGGTGCTGCATATTCTGATTTCATGCTTTCCGGAATTTTCGTTGCAAAATCTTCTGATACTGTGATGTATTCTGCATATCCACCTTTGAGTGACTCGCCTGTAATTATTGATGATTCACAAAGTTGTTCTTTTCCTTCTTTACAATACTGACATACTTTACAAGCCTCAAGTAATGGTGTTATTCCTGCTCTGTCTCCAATTTTGAATTTGGTAACATTACTGCCGATTTCAACAATTTTTCCTACTACCTCGTGACCTGGAACTGTCGGCAAAGTTGGTGGAATTCCAATATCTTTCCAATCTCCCTCAATTCCATGCAGCTGCGAGTGACAAACACCGCAGGCCTCAATTTTTAATAAAATCTCGTCTGGTTTTTTGATTTCATGTCTGTCAATTTCGGTTAATTTTAACGGTCTAGTCTCAATTAGAGCACATTCAGACAGTACCATGG
>JANPCQ010000112.1:0-5402 GCA_031431055.1 Nitrosarchaeum sp. | reverse complement strand
ATGATTCTTAGAATTGATGATGTTATTGCCACACAAAAATCTGCAGGACCACCACCTGGAGCAGAAGGTGGTATGCCTGGAATGGGTGGTATGGGAGGAATGCCTGGAATGGGTGGTATGCCTGATATGGGCGGAATGATGTAAATCATTTTGATAGCAAATTATTTTTCAAAAGTTTATTTGATAATCTCATTTACGAACCACATTGAGTAAAACCACATCCAAAATGCTTACAGGATTCAAGTATGTCTATCTAATAGCATTTTTTGTATTACTTTCAGGATTTTTTCATCCACTGATCACTAACACAAGTTTTGACAGTGTAGTAATCGGAGTTATAGTATTATTTGTTGGTCTTGCAGGTGGTCTTTTGCTTTACAAATCTGCCATTTCTGAGAAAAAACGTGTAATATTTCTTGGTGGAGGGTTTGCTCTAATATCCATCTCATTATTTTACATCTTTCAGATTACTGGAAGAGTTTAGATATCAAAATATAGATAAAATTCATGCGGATGAGGTCTAATTGCAATTTCACGCTGATCCCTTTTACCTAATTCTATAATTTTATCAATTACATCACTTGTATAAATTGGACTGAGAAATTTTCTATCACTTTCTAATTCATCTAGTGCTTCACCAAGACTCTTTGGTAGCACTCCTATTCCTCTTTTGGCCCTATCTGATTTTGTCATTTTAAAAATATCATCACGGACTTGATCACCCGGATCTATTTTTTTCTTAACTCCATCCATACCAGCTGCCGTTACTGCAGCAAATACAAGATAAGGATTTGATGAAGGATCAGGGGCTCTAAATTCAAGTCTCTTAAGACTAGCATAATTTTTTCCTTTCATATGTTGTGGTACTCTTACTATTGCAGATCTGTTACCTGCACTCCATGCGATATAAGCTGGCGCTTCATAACCAGGAACAAGTCTATGATACGAATTAGTAGTAGGATTACAAATTGCAGATAATGCTTTTGCATGATTGATAATTCCACCACAAAAATATTTTGCAGTTTGACTTAACTCATCTATATCATCAGGATCATAGAACACATTTTCTTTTCCTTTCCATAAACTTACATTAACATGCATACCCGACCCTGCATCCATCGCAATAGGTTTTGGCATCATAGTTGCAACCTTTCCATATTTTTGTGCTACATTTTTTATTACATATTTGTAAGATTGAGCAGCATCTGCGGCATTTGTCATATAGTCATATCTGATATCAATTTCACATTGTCCTGCAGTAGCAACTTCATGATGATGATTATCACATAATATACCAAAATCATTATTCAATATGTTTACACATTCATTTCTAAATGGAGTCAGAGTATCTGAGGGAGTACTTGGATAGTATCCCTCTTGAAGACCCATAGGATATCCTGTTCCTTCATTATTCCATGGAGCTTCTTTTGATTCAATTGAATAGGACTGACCTTTGTATGGAGTTAAAACATCCCAATGTACTTTATCAAAAACAAAAAATTCTACTTCCGGACCCCAAGCACTGTAATCAAATCCTTGAGATTTTACATATTCTTCTGCTTTTTGTGATATTCCTCTAGGATCTCTAGATAATCTGCCCCTATCTCCACCCCAATAGATATCACATAGTAATCTTGCAGTCTTATTTTCAGTCATCCATGGAATAATGGCAAAAGTATTAGGGTCTGGTTTTAAAATAAGATCTGAATCAGCAACACTAGCAAAACCAATTATTGATGAACCATCTAATTTTGGCAGTCCATCTCTCATTTGTTCAGGTGTAAATGTGATTGCTGAGATTGTAGTATGATGAAAACGACCAGTAAGACCAGTAAATTGTAAATCTATAAACTGAATTCCTTCATGTTGAATTCTGGCAAAAACTTCATCTGGTGAATATGTTACTTGTATTGCTTTTCCATGACTAACTTTATAGGGCAATTTTCTGCTTCAATCAAACACAAATACATCCGGGATTTAAGGATTAGGTAAGAAATGTCAGAAACAAATGAAATCGATCTCAATAAATTACATCATATAGTTCTACGAGAAACTGAAAGTGATTCAATTCAAGAAATTAATCCTGATTTCTATAGAAATCTTTCAGACTTTATTGGTGACTTGAAAAAACAAGAATTTGATGGAGTAGAAAGTAAAATCAAAGAGACTATAATTGATACAGCTACAGAACTAACATCACTTTTAATCAATATTAGACTTGACAAAATTTCCAAATTAGATAATATAGATTTTAAAAATCTTTTAGATGAAGAAAAATTTATCCTTGATGCAGAAGAGGAACAAAGAGAACGAACTGAAATGATTCTCTCTGCAACAATCAATGGAAAATCAAAATTCCTTGAATCTATTTCTCAAAACCATAAAACCAAGACTGTTGTTATCAGATTTCTTAAAGAAGTAGATGAAATTATAGGCGCCGATTTGGAAAAATATGGACCTTTTAAAACAGAAGATGTTGCAACAATACCATATGAAAATGCTCAGGCATTAATTGCTAAAAATATAGCAACTAAAGTTCGTTGGGAAGATTAGATAGAAATTACACCTCTAATTATTTTTATTTATGACACATACTGGAGTTGATGTTGTTGATTTTCTCTTTTATACAATTTACCCAGTAATTGGCATATTTGTAGTAGAAGTAATTAGTAGAGTTACTAAAACCCCAAAATGGATTAAACTCTGGTTACAAGCTGCTGTATCAATAGGATTTGGAATTTATTATTGGTTTGTATTACCTGCACCTCAAAATTTTCCGTTAACGGCAATGGTGATGTTTGCACTTGCTTTAGCACTAATTTATCAAGGAAGACGTGCAAAAATATCTCCTGATAAAAGTCCCTATTAGATTCTTATCTAATTTTTGAATCTTCGAAACATTCGTTTGAATACATTTTGTTTATTTGATCCTCCATCTCTGATCACTTTTTTCTCTCCAAATCTATGAGATCTGATCTGAGTTAACTTTACACATCTATGTTCTTCTGGTAGTCTATGTTCAGCACAAAATGGATCCTTGCAATAATTACATTGGAAAGGCATATCCACCATATCTCCACAATAAGCACACTTTTCAGGTTTCACAATAATTCTATAGTTTTTCTTCTAATAAACTTGCTATCATCTCATTTAAAATTTAATTTTTTTTCAAAAAACTCAAGTAAACGTTTTTACGATGTTGTAATTAAAAATAATTAAGTGAATTTTAATGATTAAAGGTAAAGTAGCAATCATAACTGGAGCAAGTAGTGGAATAGGTTTTGCTACAGCATTAGCACTTTCAAAAGCAGGAGCAAAAGTTGCAATAGGTGCACGACGAACTGATATGCTTTCTGAATTAGAAAAAAAGATCAAAGAAAACGGTGGAGAAGTTTATTCTCAAAAATTAGATGTTACCAAGAAAAATGAATGCAATTCTTTTGTTGATAATGTTTTGAAAAAATGGGGCACAGTGGACATTCTAGTAAATAACGCTGGGTTGATGCCTTTGAGTTTTTTTAAAAATTTGAAGATTGATGAATGGGATCAAATGATAGATGTTAACATCAAAGGTGTATTGTATTGTACTGGTGCAGTAGTTACACATATGCTTGAAAACAAATCTGGTCATATAATTAATATTTCATCAGTTGCTGGAAGAATTGTTTTTCCTGCAGGTAGTGTTTATTGTGCAACAAAACACGCAATTACTGCTTTTAGTGAAGGACTAAGACAAGAACTCAGTGTAAGAAAAAACATTCGTGTTACATGTATTGAACCAGGAGTAGTTGCAACAGAACTAACAAACACAATTACCGATGAATCATTACAAGGATTTGTTGAAAATGCTAAAAAAATGGAAGCGTTACAAGCTGGAGACATTGCAAATGCTATTGTTTATGCTGTAGAGTCACCAAATCATGTAAATGTAAATGAAATTCTAATTAGACCTACTACTCAAGATCGTTAAATTGTCTGATATTCCTCAGGTGTTAATTCTTGGTGGTGGTTTTGGCGGATTAGCTGCAGCAAATGAGATTAGAAATAACCTTTCATCATCACAAATTAAGATTACAGTTGTTGACAAAAAAGATTGGTTCATGGTAGGATTTGCTAAACTTTGGATTATCAAAGGAACACGAACATTTGAAAATTCAATAGGTTCACTAAATGAACTTGCAAAAAAAGAAATTGATTTTCTAAAGGAGGAAATTTTACAAATTGATCTTCAAAATAAAAATATTAAAACTACAACTAAGATTTTACCATATGATTTTTTAATCATTGCAATGGGTGCAGTGTTAGCACCTGAAAAAATTCCAGGACTATTAGAAAATGGAATGAATCTTTATGATCATAACCAACTCACTGAAATTCATAACAAACTAAAAAATATGAAATCTGGTAATATTGCCATATCAATTATGGGAATGCCTTACAAATGTCCTCCTGCACCATTTGAGGCTAGTTTGTTGATTGATTCTTTGCTAAGAGAAGAAGGAGTTAGAGATTCTGTACAAATTCATTTCTATAGTCCAGCACCAATAACATTACCTGCAGCTGGTCCAGAAATCAGCCAACAAATTCTTACTTTGATAAATTCTGAAAACATTGTTTTTCATGATTCATGTAAAATAAAATTAGTAGAAAAAAATAAACTAATTTTTCAAAATGGAGAAGCTAATTTTGATTTACTTCTTGCCATACCTCCACATATTGCACCTAAGGTAATTTATGATTCAGGATTAGCAAAAGAAGGTGGATTTATTCCAATTAACAGAGATTGTAAAACACCATTTGAAAATGTATACGCAGTAGGTGATGTGACTACTTTGACAGTTACTGATACAATGGCTGTTCCAAAAGCAGGCGTATTTGCAGAAGGAGAAGCAATAACAGTAGCACAAAACATCATATCAAAAATACAATCTAAAAAAGAATCTTCATTATTTGATGGAAAGGGTGGGTGTTTTATTGAATCAGGAAGAGATACTGCATCTCTAATTGAAATAGATATGTTTTCAGAACCTAAACCATCAACAAAACTAACTGAATCTACAGCTAAACATCTTGATGAAAAGATCCAATTTGAGAAAGAACGACTCTCAAAATGGTTATGATGAATCATCTTTTTTATTTTCTTTTGTAAGATGCTCTAAAATAGCTCTTACCTCAACACCCAAATTTTGAGAATCTTTTGCTAATTCTAATTTTTCAGGAATATTTTGCTTAAAATTTTCATCTTCAAATTCTATTCTTATTTTTTGAATACAATCAAGATGGTTCTCTTCAGTTGCAGAAATCCTGTGACAAATACTGCAAATTTTCATTAATCATCTTATACTAACCCGACGATTTAATAATTTCATTTTGTGCCTCTCACATGAGGGGTCGTAGTCTAG
>JANPCQ010000111.1:0-3914 GCA_031431055.1 Nitrosarchaeum sp. | reverse complement strand
GAATCTAAATTACCAGTTGGTTCATCAGCTAAAACAATCGAAGGGTTGTTTATCAATCCTCTAGCAATTGCTACTCTTTGTGCCTGTCCCCCTGAAATTTTATTTGCTCTTTTGTTAATTTGATCATCTAATCCAACTGCTGTTAGTAATTCTATGGCATTTTTTTCTGCAGAATCATTGGTTTTTGCAATTTCTCTTGGCAATAATACATTTTCAAGAACAGTTAGATCAGTTAAAAGATTTGAGAATTGAAAGATGAATCCTAATTTTTTGTTTCGAAATGATGAGATTTTATCATCTGTTAGATTTGTTGTGTCTGTTCCATCAATGAAGACCTTACCATTTGTTGGACGATCTAATAGTCCTATCATGTTAAGTAAAGTGGATTTTCCTGAGCCAGAGCTGCCTACAATTAATACAAATTCTCCCTTTTCAATTGAAAATGAGACATTATCTAATGCTTTTACCTTAGTTTCGTCGGTTCCGTAAATTTTACTCAAATTACTAATCTCAAGTACTTTAGACAGTTCTCATCGCCTCCACTGGTAATAGTTTAGTTGCTCGATACGATGGGTATAGTGAAGCAATTATTGCTAAAATAAATGATAATACTGCAGTCTGAATAATTTTTTCCCAATTATAGCTCACTTCTAATGGGAGGCTATTATTGAATGACATTTTTGTTTCCTTTGCATAAAATGTATAGCCTAATCCTGCCGCGGTTCCAACTCCAGCACCAATTGCGCCAATTATCATTCCCTGAAAGATGAAAATAATTAAAATGTCTTTTCTTGTTGCACCTATTGATCTCATTACACCTATTTCTCTAGTTTTTCCATTAACTAACATCATTTGAATTGTAACAATAGCAAATGCTGATGACATCATTCCAAAATATCCAATCATGTTTATCATTGCAATACCAGATCTAAATCCTGCTAGTTGTTCTTCAGCAGATTCTTCTATTGTTTCTGCAAGAAAATCATCGTTAGGAAAAGCAGCTAAAAAGAAATTTTTTACATCGCTGGCTTTAGATGGATCATTTAGTTTTACCATAATTGAACCTGTATCACCATCTCTATTCATTAAATCACGTAAAGTATCAATATGAACAACTACACTGTAATCAAAACCTTGACCGCCAGGTGATTTTGCTATTCCAGTAACTACAAGTCTTTTGATTTGATCTTGTCCATATCTATCAACAATCTTTACTTTTAGACTATCACCGACTTGAGCACCTCCAAGATCTCTTGCAACATTGGAACCTAATACAATAGAATTTCTTGAAAAAACATATTGCCCATCAGACACAGTCTCATGAACAGTAGAAGCTCGAATGTCTCGTAATGGATCAACTCCGACAATAGGAACTCTTGTTTCTTCATGTAATGTGCCAAATTTTGTCATGTTAATTGATGCCGTAGATGACAACCGCGGAGTAGCCGCTTCTACGTATGGAATTCTTTCAAACCAATTAACTAAGGCTTGATCCGATTTATCGATGTAATCTTCCTCATCTGTAATTAGAACATCACCGTTTCTATAATTTGAGATATCTCTAACAATTGCATCAAACAACCCCTGAAAAATTACAAAATTAACATGAATTACCAAAATTCCAATTGTCACAGCTAAAACTGCACCAATGAGGCTTCCTTTCTTATTGAATAGCATTCTTTTTGCTAAACGTAGTCTGTATTCCACAAGAAGATTAGAAATAGTCTAATATTTAATGTATTTTATGTATAATACTAATATTATAGACAATTTTATATTTTATTAGTAACTTACAAACAGTATGAAGATGATTCAGGTGAGAGATTGGACAATTTAGACATCAAAATTCTAAGTAGGCTCTTGAATAATTGTAGAGAATCAGATAGACAGATTGGAAAAGAATTAGGGATTTCAGGAGGTGCTATTAGAGCACGAATTAAAAAAATGCAAGACAGAAAGATAATTGAGAAATTTACCATTAAAGTTGAACCACCAGTTTTGGGACTAGGTGTTTTGTACATAGTAGTTTCAGGTCAAAACATCAAAGAGATTTTAGAGCAAATTAGTTTGGTTGGAGAGCCATTTTTTGTTGTACCATGTGTTGGTGGAATTACAGTCTGTAGTATTGTAGTAAAAGAAAATTTGCAACAAAAAATCATACTTGCAAATAAATTAATGAAAGATGTTAGAATATTATCTATTTTTGAAGCAGAGAATCCAGGATTTAATTCCAATTTAACTAAAACAGATTTAGAGATTTTAGAGTTGTTAATAAAAGAGCCAAGACAAAAAATTGAAAATATAGCAAAAGATACAGGGTTATCTACAAAAACTGTTACAAGATGTATTGCTAAAATACAAGAAAATGATGGTATTCAATTTACAGTAATTTATGATCCAACAAAAATTGAGGATTTTATTCCACATGCTATACTTGCCTGGATTGAAGGGGATCTTAGAGAAACATTAGAAAAAATGAATGATGAGTTTAATGAGTCATATATGCAGATACCGTTTATTGCAAAAAATCAAATTGTGTTATTTATGTATAGTCACGATATATTTGAAATGGATGAATTAACTCAAAGAGTTAGAAATATGGATAATGTAAGGTCTGCAGATCTATTTATTCCAAAAAAGATATCTTTTCCATTAAAATGGTTAGAACAAGCTATTAATGATGCCAAGAAATCATCTACGCTTCATCTTTCATATCAAACAAATTAAATAATAATAAAATGTAGAATTAGGTATGAAAAAGAAAAAGATCTATGAAGGTAAAATTTTAGGTCTAAGTGTTTATAATTTAGTAATTGAGGGTAGAAAAGTAAAACGAGAGATGATAGAGCATAGAGGAGCAGCTGCAATGTTAGCATTTGATGAAAATAACAAAGTAATCCTTGTAAAACAACATAGATTTCCTCATGGATATGTAATTGAAATTCCTGCAGGAACGCTAGAAAAAAGAGAAGACCCAAAAAAATGCGCATTTAGAGAATTAGAAGAAGAAACTGGGTATAGAGCTAAAAAAATGACACCGTTAATCACATACTATCCATCTATAGGCTACAACACTGAGGCTATTCACTGCTTTGTAGCTTCAGGACTAAAGAAAATTGCAGACTTGAAGCTAGATGAAGATGAAATATTATCTGTTGTAAAGATAGATCTTGAAAAAGTGATTTCAATGATAAAAAATGGAAAAATACAGGATTCAAAAACAATTTGTGCAGTATTGACATATGCTGCAAAAAAGAAATTGTATTAATTATTTATTGTAAATAGGCTGTACAAGATCTGCAACATCAGCCCAAGATTTTGCAATTCGCTCAAACATATAAACAAGATCAAGAAGATCAATAGGAATTTGTTTTTTATTTCCTATTGTAGTTCTTAGTTTAGAAAGATTTTCTTGGTATTTTTTATGTAGTGATATAGCTTCTATGGCTAATCGTCTATCAGGTTTGGTAAAAGCATCAATAGATTTTTCTGCAAGAACATTAAAATTTTGTACTATATCAAAAATTTTCTTTAGGTGTTCATTGGATAAAGAAGAGTTATAAATAAAATTAGCAAGTTCAACTATTGTATCACCTGCATTTTCTAAAAGATTAGCAGCTACCCTGTAATCTAAAATATCAATATTTTCTAAATTAAATACATTGGCTAATTTTTTATCAACAAGCGTACTCCTGATTAAACGTACTAGAAGAAAATATTGTCTGTTAACCTCAACATCTCTTTTTGATAATGTTTGTAAATTAGATTTATCGTCTAAAATTAATCCATTTGATACATCATCATACATTCCAAGTGCAATAGAACTCATTCTTTTTAGAATTTTTTCTGGATTTAGGGTTGTGGCATCTAAAAGAAATTGCATGTTAATATTTGAAGCATCTTCTTCAATAATT
>JANPCQ010000110.1:0-5261 GCA_031431055.1 Nitrosarchaeum sp. | reverse complement strand
TATTGGACTTGTACTGGCTATAATGTCAAAAGCAAGTAAGAGCAAAAATTAATTCAATCTTAGTAAAAAATTTCTTATTGCAAACTATTCTAGATAGTATGATCTATTTTTAAATCACAATAATCTCTTCATTGATTAGGTATTGAATTGCCTGTGAAAATTCATTATCTGAAATTTTGTCTTCAAGCCACCATCCGACTGTATTTTTTATCCATTTTGGAATGTGTACATCCTCAAGATTTTTTTCGTTTATTCTATCTGGTATGCTGATGATATCTTTGTCTACAAATTTATTTATTGCATCTATGAAAAATCCATCTGACATTTTGTTATCAATCCAACTAAATGCAACCTGTTTCATCAATATGGGGATGCATACATTTTCCGAATCAATTAAATCAAATTCTGCACTGTCTTTTACACCTGCATATTCAACATCTATGAAATATTTGCCTAGTGGAAAAATTTCTGCCTCAAAAGGAATCATTGAAGGAATTGGATTTGTTTGATTAGATATTGGAATCGAAATTGCACTACTTCCTTTGCCTGCTTGGTCTCTGATGTGGATAATTGCAGAATCTCCTGTAACTTCTGAGACTTCTAAAGTGTAAAATAATTTTTCACAGTATCTAAAAGTAGTCTTTTCCATTAAAATTTCAACAGTTGGTGTGGCGTAAACACTTGGCAATAATGCTGCACTGAAAATTACTAATACCATGATAAGCAAACACTGTCTTGTTTTCATCTTCATCGCTTTGTGATTACTTAATAAAAATCTCATATCTATGCTCAGGAATGCTTTTTAATGCCTGAGCATAACTTTGTTTATCGAGTTTTCTGCGGAGAAATCTTTGAGTGTGTGCTTTGTGCTACACTCAAGGAACATTTTGATTCTCTAGTACTTAGGTTCATTTGACGATTTACAGTTATTAAAGGGGATTTTATTAAAATCGATATGCCTAGTATACAAGACAAATCTTGGATCAGACTATTGAAAGAAAATTCTTCTGAAATCAGAGAAAGAGTAGTGCAATGGCGTAAAGAAAATGCCATTATTAGAATAGATAGACCTAGTCGTTTACAGAGAGCCCACAGATTAGGCTACAAGGCAAAACAAGGCATAGTTGTTGTTAGAATGAGAGTAGGTACTGGTGGTATGCGAAAACAAAGACCAGTTTCTGGTAGAAGACCAAAACATCTCGGTGTTACCAGAATCAAGGCAGATGATGACATGAGAACAGTTGCAGTAAGAAGAGTACTACAAAGATATCCTAACATGACACTTTTGGGTTCATACTTTGTCTACAAAGATGGTATGCATTACTGGTTTGAAGTTATCTTGGCAGATCCAATGCATCCAAGAATTGCACAAGATAAAGAATTACGACAAAGAATGCCTCAGATAACTGCATAAATTGAAATCAAAATTATTCATTTCATTTCTTTTACTTTTAGTAGTCACACCTGCATTTGGTCAATTACTTTCTGATAAAACTGGACTTGTAAATAGATTAGATGTGAAAACTGGTGGATATACATTTGAAGTTGAAACTGTTGCAAACTTTGACATACAGGATTTTGAGTTTGATGAAGGACAAAAACGCTTAACCCTTTATGTTTCTAGCAGTCTTGAAAATAATTTAGGTGAGGTATATCTTCCGCAAACTCTTTTGAGTGGAAATTTTACTTTTTATATTAATGGGCAGGAATATTTTCCAACAATAAAACTCAATGATAATATTTCATTTATTACATTAAATTTTACAGGCTCTGGTAATAACACAATAGAAATTATTGGAACTGGCTATCTGCAGGGAGTAGATCAAACTTCAATTCCAATTGAAAATGAATCCCCTACTGAAAATAAATCACAAGATAAGGGTGGATGTCTAATTGCAACTGCCACATTTGGTTCTGAGCTAGCACCACAAGTGCAACAACTACGAGAGATACGAGACAATTCTCTGTTACAAACCGCTTCAGGTACTTTATTTATGGATTCATTCAACCAATTCTATTATTCATTTAGTCCTATTATAGCAGACTGGGAAAGGGAGAATCCCATATTCAAGGAATTTGTGAAAATAACCCTGACTCCAATGATCTCTTCTTTGTCTATTCTGAATTATGTGGATATGGATTCAGAAGTTTCAGTATTAGGGTATGGGATATCTCTGATTTTACTTAATGTTGGAATGTATTTTGTAGCACCTGCGGTTGTTGTTCATACTCTTAAAAAGAAATTCATTTTTTCATAAATACTTAAATTCATACAATATCATGTGAATATACGAAAGACACTTCAAGTGACGCTAAAAATAGATCCTTGTATATCAGCATGCATCTAGATCGGCTAAATGCGGATTTACTCTATGATATGTATGAAAAACAACATCGTGAGGAAACTCAAAAAAAAGATAACCATCCCACAAATCCTTAAGTTTGTATAATTTCTTAGCTTCACACATGAAAAATTCCACCAAAGGTGTCATTGCTGTTATTGTTGGTCTTGTGGCATTTTATGGAATAATGTTTGCACTGTTTAATACACCATTTTGGTAATATTGATTTTAATTCCTAAAAATTTAAGTTAAAATTCATTATATTTTTTCTCATGGAGCATACTGAGGATTGTGCATATAGAAATACCAATAATTTGAAACATGTCAACTGTTTTTGTACATGTCACAAAATTATCATAAGAAAATAATTTTGGATTTTGATCTTTTTTCTAAATTGAGATTTGTTTTTATTTTGTTTGTTTACAGAATATTTGTGGATAATGGAAAAGTTGCACTAGTTGTTGGATTTTGTATTGTTGTGATATTATCTGCAATGCTTGTTTTTTATTAGATATTTCCTAAAATACTAGTATTTTAAAACCATAATTTGTTGGGAGAAAAAGAGGCATTAGCATTTCTTAAGAAAAGCAACAAATCTCTTGTTCATGCTTGGGAATCTTACAAGTTAAAGATTGGTAATTCTGAGAACAAACAGCTAAATGATGTATTCAAACATATGTTTAACGCATGGTCACTATCAAATCAAAAAGCAATAGACCTTCTTGAAAACAAACATACGAAAACTGTAAAGAAAACACCAATACCAAAAGACAAAAAATCTGGAAAAAACACTAAAAATAATTAATCTTACTCGTTTAGCAATTTTTGAATCATTGCATCAACATTGCCTGATTGTCCAAAAGAGACATCCCTTAGGATTCCTTTTCTATCTACTAGTATCATTGACGGTGTTCCTCGTAATGCAAATTTCTCAAATGTTTCTGCAGAATACTCTTTTGTTTTCATGTAATCTTTGACTTGTTTAATTATTTGATTTCTATACTCTTCTGGCTTTGAATCAAATTCTGGAATTTGTCCATTAATGAATTGTAAGACCTTATCCTCGCTTACTTTCCCATCTGTTTTAGCTAGCTTGTCCATTGCAAGAGGAAATGGAATCTTGTATGATAATTTGTTGCCATCTTGCAATTTCCCATACATTGATAATGCGTTTTGTGTTTCACCAATAACTTCACCTGTTTCCGCTAGCATTTTCAAATTCTCCAAAGTATTTTTATCATAATCCTCAAATGCTGTGGCAATTCCTATTACGCGTACGCCCTCATCTTTGTATTTGTTGTAGATGCTAATTGCCTCAGGAAGTGCATGCATAAAACAACCAGGACAATTTACCTGAAATACCTCTACTAAAACAATATGATCTTTTTCCTGATCAAAGTTTGTTGGGGCTCCTTGAACCCAATCAGACACTTCAAAATTTGGTGCTTTTTGTCCTATTACTGCACTCATTATACGATGTTGATTTTTTTTCTATTAAATAGATAACGCATATGCAAAATGAGTGAATATTTCGGGTAACCTAATATAGGATATAAAAAATCTGAAAACAAAATGCAGGTAGTAACTCAAAGCAGATTAGATCTTTTTGCAGAAATGGAGGCAAAATATGAAAAACAAGATACTGCATATTTTGTAAATCTTTTAACTCATTCGGATTATGTAGTGAGAACTCGCGCTACTTGTATTTTAGTTGATTTTGGTGGTGAAGATAAAGTTCCATACGTTGCTCAAGTTTTAAAAAATGATAAAAATGAACTTGTAAGACATGAAGCTGCATTTTCACTAGGTCAGATGTGCCTTTCTAGTTGTATACCATATCTTGCTGATGCAACGTTACATGACCCTAGCATGTTTGTAAGACATGAAGCAGCCATTGCACTTGGTGTAATTGGCTCAAAAGAGGCAAAAGCCATTTTAGAAAAAGCATTAAACGATCCTGATAGACCAGTAGTAGAGTCTGCAGTGATAGCATTATCTAATATTGAATTTATGGAAAAATTAAGCAAGAATGAAAAGTTTGCAAAACTGACAGGTGGATAAGATGAATTTTACACTAGGAATTATTATTGCAGTTGGCGTTTTGGTTGCAATTAGTTTGGTTATGATTGTAATTGATCCTGGATATCTTTCAGGAATGCCGGTAAAACCAGTTGCTTGCACAAAAGAGTATGTTCCAATTTGTGGTATTGATGGTGTGACTTATGGTAATATGTGTACACTAAATGCAGCAGGAACTGAACTTGATTATTCAGGTGAGTGTGTTAAACCACTTGCAAATGGTTGGAGCCGAATGACATCTACACAGCATCCAGGAATTGGACATGAATCTCACCAATCTGTATCTGTAATACCATTGTCTGAAAAAGTTTATTCTGGTACTTTGCAATATGATGCATCTGAGCCAATACAATTGATTACACTTAGAGGTCCAATTGGTTCTGATGAACATCCAGAAAAAACTTGGACTGTAGATGGCACAAATATTTTTGAGATGACTTTTGTAGATCCTAAAAATGCAATGGGCTCTTGGGAGTTTTCAGGCAATGCACTTGCAGTTCATACGAAAAATACTGTTCCATTCACTATTGATTATATGGTAGAATATGAAGAACATTCAGTTTCAGATCCTGTGGTACCTGTATCTGCAATGCCTGTACTTCCAATTACTCTAACCGTTTCGATTCCACAAGGTGTCTCATCTCCTGGATGTGAGACTGCAAACGAATGCTATCTTCTAAATTCTGTAGAAATTAGAGTCCATGACACTGTTTTGTGGAGTAATGATGACACTGCAGCACATACTGTTTCTAGTGGAACTCCGGATGGAATGGATGGAATCTTTGATTCTGGATTGTTCATGTCAGGAAATACTTTTGAATTTACATTTGATGAATCAGG
>JANPCQ010000109.1:0-3483 GCA_031431055.1 Nitrosarchaeum sp. | reverse complement strand
CATTCATAATATCAATTGATTTGATTTGTTCAGAAGTATTAGTAATTCGTGAAACTGTTATTTTTTCAAGAATGTCAAATGTCAAATTTTGTTGTTTTTGAATTTCAAGAATTCGTTCAGGTCTAAAACTACCTGTTGTGTCTTGATATAGAACATTCCCTCCATTTTTTATTGCATTTATACAGATTTGAAATAATAGTTGAGTTTTACCAGTTCCACTTCCACCATAAATGTCGGTAATTACACCATTAGGTATTCCACCAGATAAAAATTCGTCTAATTGTTGTAATCCTGTAGAGATCATTTGAGTAATTATCTAAAAACGATGAAAAAATTTAAGGAATTTCATAATTCATAAAAGAGGCAAGGCTTTTATTCTGGAGAACAACGTAAGCAAAACAAGTGAATAATTAGTGTCACAAACTAGTAGTGCAAAAAGACCATTAACAACTCTCCAAAAAAGCACCAAGAAGAAAGTTACTGTAAGACTGAAAAATGAAGTTGAATACAAAGGAAAAATGGATAACGTTGATTCATACATGAATTTAATCATGACTGATGCTGAAGAACTCCACGATGGTAAAATAATTGCAAATTATGGCAGAGTAATTGTGAGAGGCAATAACGTATTATTTATCAAACTAGAAAACGAACTCTAGCGGTTCTTATGACTAACAATTTTCTGTTTACTTCAGAATCAGTTACTGAAGGTCATCCTGATAAGATATGTGATCAAATTTCAGACGCATTTTTAGATGAACTTCTCAGACAAGATCCAGATTCCAGAGTAGCAATTGAAACAATGGTAACTACAGATTTTGTGGCAGTTGCAGGAGAAGTAACATCAAAAGCTGATTTTGACAAGAAATCACAAGAGGAATTAGTTAGAAAAGTAATTAGAGAAATTGGATATGATAACAAAGATTTGATGTTCGATGCTGATTCTTGTCAAGTTACACTAAGATTACATTCTCAAAGTCCAGATATTAGTCAAGGAGTAACTGCAACTAAAGAAAAGGAGCAAGGAGCAGGAGATCAAGGATTGATGTTCGGCTATGCTTCAAATGAAACAAAAGAACTTATGCCAATGCCCATATTACTTGCACACAAACTAACACAAAAACTAGCAGAGGTTAGAAAAAACAAAGTTTTACCTTGGGTAAGACCAGATGGAAAATCACAAGTTTCTGTCAGATATGAAAATAATAAACCAACAAAAATTGAAACAATAGTTATTTCAACTCAACATGCACCCAAGATTTCACAAGAACAAATATCAAAAGAAATTATTGATAAGGTAATCAAACCAGTTTTAGGAAATCTTTGGAATGATCAAATTAAAATGCACATTAATCCTACAGGAAAATTTGTGATAGGAGGACCTCATGGAGACTCTGGACTTACAGGAAGAAAAATAATTGTAGATAGTTATGGTGGATTTGGAAGACATGGTGGTGGAGCCTTCTCAGGAAAAGATCCTTCAAAGGTAGATAGATCTGCATGTTACATGTGTAGATATATTGCCAAAAATATTGTGGCTGCAGGTTTGGCTGAGAGATGTGAAGTCCAATTAGCATATGCCATCGGAGTTGCTGAACCAGTTTCATTGTATGTTAATACATTTGACTCTAGTAAGATTCCAGAAAAAGAAATTGAAGAGTTAGTTAGAAAGAATTTCAACATGAAACCATCAGGAATTATTTCACAACTCGACTTGAAAAGACCAATTTACAGAAAAACAGCTGCATATGGGCATTTTGGAAGAAATGAGCCTGAATTTACTTGGGAAAAAACAGATAAGGCAGATATATTAAAGAAGGCTGCCGGACTTTAGAAGTTTTCGTATAGAAGAAAATTTTATTCCAGAAATAATTTTTAATTTTTTGTAATCACCCTTAAAATCACCAATTAAGAGATTTAGATCATCTACTCCGAAGTTACTATGAGAGTTAGAGATAGCTTCATGGTAAATAGTTTCAAGATTAATTTTTTTAATTTTAGTATTTGTTCCGATAGAAAATTCTTTAACATATTTTTCAAAAGTAATTGATTCTGAACCTACAAGATCTAAAATCATTTTACTGAATTTATTTTTATATATAGCATTGAAAATAATTTTGGAAACATCATCTATGTAAATAGGTTGGATTGAATAATTACCAGATCCAGGAATTTGAATTTGGCCTGTTTTGATTTGTTTTTTAAGATATTTTGTAAAAAGATCATCTTTACCAACAATATAAGATGGTCGAAAAATTGTATAATCTAATTTAGAATCAATTATCTGTCTTTCTGCTTTATATTTTGAAATAAAATATCCAAGAGTGGTATTTTTTGATACTCCTAACCCACTTGTATAAACAATTTTTTTTATTTTTGATTTTTTACATAAATTAATTATTTTTTTTGTAAATTCAGTATTTATAAGATTGTAATCATTATCAATTGTTTGTTTTCCAATCCCAACTAAATGGATTAACGCATCAGAATTTTTAAGTTTTGGCAAAATAATTTTTTCATCATAGTTTTTTGTAATAATTTTTGTTTCATTTTTAAATTTTTTAAAATTTTTTCTTGAAATTGATATTAATTTTACATTGTTATCTGAGAGATATTTTCTAACATTTCTTGCTACAAATCCACTAGCGCCAGTCACAACAACTTGCATATCTTTTACCATCTTCTATTGTAGTTTTTATTTTAAATATATTCTAAAGAAATAATGATAGATATGTTTAGAATTTTAAGACGTAATTCTAGTCTCAAAATATCAATCCAAAAGATATCAAAGAAGAGTTAATACGTCAAAATAGGCATGATTAACATGGAAGAGGTAAAAAAAGAAAAACTAAGGACTGGATATACTACAGGTACTTCTGCAACAGCAGCTGCCAAAGCCGCATTACTAGCTATAATTAATCAAACAAAAATTGAAAATGTAGATGTTAAATTACCCAAAGGTAGTTTTATCAAAATTCCAATTCACTTATGCCAATTTGATAAAAATTGCGCTAAGTGTTCTGTAATTAAAGACGGTGGAGATGATCCAGATGTCACTCATGGTGCAGAGATAGTAGTAGAGTTATCATTTACAGATAAGATTAATGAAATTGAAATTGATGGTGGCGAAGGAGTAGGAATAGTTACTAAACCTGGATTAGGTCTTGAATTAAACAAAGCTGCAATCAATCCATTTCCAAAAAAAATAATTAATGAAAATCTGAGAGAAATTATAGACAAATATCTTTTAAAAAAAGGAATCAAAGTCATAATTTCTGTTCCAAAAGGAAAAGAATTAGGTCCTAAAACAGACAATCCAAGAATTGGTATTTTAAATGGGATTTCAATTTTAGGAACGAGCGGTATTGTAATACCATTTTCAACTGCATCATATGCTGCTTCAATTAGACAAAATCTTGATGTATCTATTGCAATGGGAAATGATACTGTTGTTCTTACGACTGGTGGAAGAAGTGAAGATTT
>JANPCQ010000108.1:0-2461 GCA_031431055.1 Nitrosarchaeum sp. | reverse complement strand
AAAAACATAACAATAGTTCTCTAAAAATCATTCTTGAATTAATTAAAGGCTCAGAATCTATTCTTTAGCTAAGCTTTAGAATTTAGCTTAAGCTATTTAGCTGTGCCTATTTTTCCTTATGTATTTATAATATAACGATGTTATGTTTTTCATGTCTACTGAAAATCTAAACATGGATTATTCAAAATATGATTTTAAAGATTCAACTGATTTGTATGTGCATCTAAGCAAAAAAGGTCTCTCAAAAGATACTGTTATTGCTATTAGTAAAATGAAAGATGAACCACAATGGATGCTTGATTTTAGATTACGTTCTTATGAAATTTTTATGAAAAAACCAATGCCAACTTGGGGCGGCGATCTAAGTCATATTGACTTTCAAAATATTTACTATTATGCAAAGGCAACTGAAAAAACTGAAAAGAACTGGGACGATGTTCCAGCAGAAGTCAGAGCTACTTTTGATAAATTAGGTATTCCAGAAGCTGAAAAGAAATTTTTGGCAGGTGTAGGTGCACAATATGAATCCGAAGTTGTTTATCATAGTCTAAGAGAAGACTTGGCAAAACAAGGTGTTTTATTTTTGGATACTGATTCTGCACTTAAACAATATCCTGAAATTTTCAAAAAATATTTTGGTAAAATAATTCCTCCAGAAGATAATAAATTTGCAGCACTAAACAGTGCAGTTTGGAGTGGTGGCTCGTTTATCTACATTCCACCAGGAATCAAAGTTGACATGCCATTGCAAGCATACTTTAGAATTAATGCTGAAAATATTGGACAATTTGAAAGAACATTAATCATAGCTGATGAAGGTTCTGAAGTTCATTACATTGAGGGATGCACTGCTCCAGTATATTCATCTGAATCATTGCATTCAGCAGTTGTTGAACTAGTAGCACACAAAGATGCAAAATTACGATACACAACAATCCAAAATTGGAGTAGTGATGTGTATAATCTAGTTACAAAACGTGCTTATGCATATGAAGGTGCAACCGTAGAATGGATTGATGGTAACATTGGCAGTAAACTCACAATGAAATATCCTGGAATCTATTTGATGGGTGAGAGAGCACATGGTGAAACACTATCTATTGCTTTTGCCGGAAAAGGACAACACCAAGATACCGGTGCTAAAATGGTTCATCTAGCGCCAAACACTACATCAAAAACTACGTCAAAATCTGTCAGTAGATTAGATGGACGATCCACTTACAGAGGAATGCTACATGTTGCAAAAGGTGCCACTAATGTAAAAGCTACAGTAAGATGTGATGCATTATTGTTAGACGATACATCAAAAACTGATACTTATCCTTACATGGAAATTAATCAAGAAGATGCTACAATTACACATGAAGCAACTGTAGGAAAAATTGGAGACGAACAAATTTTCTATCTTATGACTAGAGGTTTTACTGAAGAAGAAGCACTATCTCTAATTGTTAATGGATTCATGGAGCCATTCACAAAGGAATTGCCTATGGAATATGCTGTAGAATTAAACAGACTCATCAAGCTAGAGATGGATGATTCAGTGGGTTAAACCACTAAATCTCAATTTAGGTTAATCATGTCTCAAACCCTTTCACAAATTAATTCCCGTCATGTTGAAGAAATTTCCTCGTCCCAAAATGAACCTGACTGGTTAAAACAATATCGACAGAGTTCCTTATCTATCTATGATATTTTGCCAATTGAGACATCTCCGCTATACAACAAATACACTGATGCAAAAAGAATGGATCCACAACAAGTTTCTTTTTCAACATCTACTACTAATGTAATACCTAGTTTCCTTCAAAAAAGATTACATGAATTAGAAAAAGAAACATGCATTATTCAAATAGGAAGTAATACCAATAAAATCAATATCTCTGATGAATTAAAATCAAAAGGACTAGTAATCACTTCTATTAATGATGCAATAAAGAATAGTCCAGAACTAGTAAAAAAAGCACTAGAGGCATCAAACTCAAAAGAAGACAAGTTTACTGCATTAAATAATGCTGCATTTAATTCTGGAATTTTCATTCACATACCACGCAATCTAGTATTGGAAACACCAATCCATATCTTATCCTGTTTATCTGATGATGGAATTTCCACTATTGCTAGAAATGTTATCTTTGCAGATGAAAGTAGCAAGGCAACAATTGTTCAGGAATTGTATTCTTCTAAAGCAGAAAAACAACAAGCATATCTTGAATTGCTAAACACAAACATTGCCCAAAACGCACAACTTGATATTACAACATTACAAATGATGGACCAAACAACTGTTAATTTCTCTACTAGGAGAACTGACTTGGGGCAAGACTCTAAAGTTAACTGGTATTCTGGCTTGTTTGGATCAATGTTGTCTAGATATAAAATAGAATATTTTCTTAATGGATCTGGTGCTTCTGCTAATGATTCTGAAGTAATATTTGGAAACAATGAACAATCTTTTGAT
>JANPCQ010000107.1:0-5360 GCA_031431055.1 Nitrosarchaeum sp. | reverse complement strand
CACACATAATTTTAGAATTAAGGCAATAACAATTGATGAAGGAATTCCAGGGTATAGAAATGAGGCATTAGAAATTGTTCAAGCATTTTGTGCTAAATTAAATGTAGAACACAAAGTTTTTTCTTACAAAGAATTGTTTGATTTAACATTAGATGAAGCATTAGATTTGAGAGGAAGTGAAAAAATATCTTCATGTTCTATATGTGGAACTTTGAGAAGACGTGCAATTGATCATGCGGCAAAAGATATTGGTGCAAATGTAATTGCCACAGGACATAATTTAGATGATACATTACAGACATTTGTAATAAACATGTTATCTGGAGATACTACTAAGATCGGTTGGATGGATCCTGATACTTCTAGCAATACATTGAGAAAAATAAAACCATTTTGTGAGATTTATGAATCTGAAATTGTATTTTATGCATTTACAAACAATATTCCATTTCAATCAGAGCCTTGTCCACATATGAATGAGGGAATAAGAACAGAGATTCGTGAATTCCTAAATTCCTTAGAAGGCCAACACAGTGGAATTAAAAATAATCTCTATCAATCAATAATCAAAGTATCCCAAATTGTAAAGGATACTAACTATAAACAAAAGACAATTTGTGTAAAATGTGGCAATGAATGCACTGGAAAGATCTGTTCTGTTTGCAATATGGTTTTAAAACTAAAAGAAAATCAAACCTAATGCAAATATAACATATCATCTTAGGAAAAATGGTAGTAGGTAGGATTGGGGTGCCAGCCGTGCCCTGTTCTGAAACCGGCTATATGCAGAGATCAGTAACTGTTGGGTAAATCTCTAGGTAGGTAATTCCCGCTTGGTGTGCGGAAATGAAATCACGCCGAGGCGGGTGGTTGCAGGACTAGAATTATCCGAAGGGATAACGTCTAAGTTCGAACCATCGAAATAGATGAGGTCCGGGAGGGAGCAATCGTAAGGTGGAGCATCCACGCTTCCTCGTCTACGTGGCGGATCTTGTATGCCTTGAGATGGGGTCATCCGCCTAGACTGGAACCAACAGATCTACTACCTTTATAATTAAAATTAAATTTTTATTATTATGGAAGGAATGATTTCTTTTGGAAACAAGAGAAGTTATGATGATTTTAAAAAACAAATTCCAAGTACAGTTCAACCACTTTTTGATTCGATAAGAGAATTTTGTCTTTCATTAGGGGAAAATGTGGTTGAAGATATAAGAATGCATAGAGTTGTTTTTGGAAAGTCTATGACATTTAGATGGTTTGTAGATGTAGAACCAGAAAGAGAAGGTATTATAATTAAAATTCAGAAAAATAGGAAAGAAGATCCTAAAATTTTACAAATCAAAACAGGGCAAGAGATCACAGAACTCAAAGAAATTATAAAAAATGCGTTTGAAACAATTAATTAATACAAAACATCAAATTTGGAAAACTCACCAACAAATTTCTCATTTCGAATTTCTACATCTTCAACTCGTGCATTAGCTGGCCCTCTGTGAGACCATTCAACTAGTCTACTTACTTTTTCTTCATTGCCTTCAAGTACAGCTTCAACCCTACCGTCTTTAAGATTTTTAACCCAACCAAAAACATCATTTTTTTTAGCCATTACTTTTAGAGCCTGACGAAAAAATACACCTTGTACTTTTCCCGTTACAAAAATTCTGATCCTTTGCTTTGACATGCAAAAAATTGTTTCAATAAGGTATTAATCAATTTTAGGTAAGAAAAATTAGATTATTACGTTCTCTCTTTAATTCTAGCTCTACCAGTTTTTCGGGCAGCGATGCTACCTACTTTAGCTCCAGGTGGGGCGTTGCGGGAAACAGTAGAACTTTGTCCAACGTGTTGATGTCTTCCACCGCCGTGTGGGTGAACATAAGCGGCTTGTGCTACACCTCTAACAATAGGAAATTTCTTTCCTTTAGCTCTAAAACTACGCCATTTGTTACCTGCACTCATAAAGAATCGCTCGCTAGCTCCACCACCAGCAAGAGTTCCAATCATTGCTCTATTTTTTGGATTGAGTGTAGTGAATTTTCCAGAAGGAAGTTTTAATGTGACGCCTTCTTCACCGTGAGAGAAAACCGTTGCATTGGTGCCTGCTGACTTTACTATAGCACCACCATCGCCAAAGTGTTTTTCAACATTACACACTATGGTTCCATCGGGAATATTTTGAACACTAATTACATTACCTTTTTCAATTTTTGATTTTAATCCAAATTGGAAGGTTTCGCCTACTTTAGTACCAAGAACTGCTGGCATAAAAGAGACTGAACCGTCTTCAAATCGTACTTTAGCAAGAGGAGCTTCTCTACCGCGCTCATGAACTAGATCTATTACTAGACCTTCATGTTGCTCAGATAATGAAAAACGTGGATATTTTGCTTTACTGCCTACTTTACCAGTAGATGTAGATCTAAATTGAAATCCTCCACGGCCACGTCTTCTTACTAATGGTCTTTTACCCAAGTAGATCGTGTCCTGTTCATTAAGGATTTTAAGCTTGTGATTTTATCGGTGTAATTTGATAAAATTATCACAAAGATATAAAAATTAGATCAGAAGAGTTTGTTTTATGAGCCAGAATGCACTTTCTCTAAAAGTTCTAGAAGCATATACACGAGATGTAGGACGTGGAGTTGCAAGAATTGATTATGATTCTATGGATACACTAAATGCCTCTACTGGCGATGTAATTGAGATTAAGGGTAAAAGAAGAACTGTTGCAAAATGTCTTCCACTTTATCCATCAGATGAAGGAAAAGGAATAATCAGAATTGATGGATTAGGTCGTAATAATTCAGGTATCGCAATAGGTGATACCATTACTGTAAGAAAAATTAAAGCAGTTGCAGCTGAAAAAGTTGTAGTAGCACCACTTGAAGCAATTCCTCCAATTGATGAACGCTATCTTGCAGATGCTCTAGAAAGTGTTCCTTTGATTAAAGGAGATAATGTAATGGTTCCATATTTTGGTGGCCGTTTAACATTCCAAGTAATTGGAGTAACACCAGCAGCAGATGCAGTGTTAGTTACTCAAAAAACTGTTTTCCATATTGCAGAAAAAGGTGAAACATTACGTGGTGTACCTCAAGTAACTTACGAGGACATTGGTGGTTTAACTAATGAGATAAAGAAAGTAAGAGAAATGATAGAGTTGCCATTAAGACATCCAGAAATTTTTGAGAAATTAGGAATTGAAGCTCCAAAAGGTGTGTTGTTATATGGTCCACCTGGAACAGGAAAGACATTACTTGCAAAAGCAGTTGCAAATGAAAGTCAAGCTCATTTCATTAGTATTTCCGGTCCAGAGATTATGAGCAAGTTTTATGGAGAAAGCGAAGCTAGACTAAGAGAAATTTTCAAAGAGGCTAGAGAGAAATCACCATCAATTATCTTTGTAGATGAAATTGATTCAATTGCACCAAAGAGAGAAGAAGTAACTGGAGAGGTAGAAAGAAGAGTAGTATCACAAATGTTATCATTAATGGATGGATTAGAAGCTAGAGGAAAGGTTATCGTCATTGCAGCTACAAATAGACCAAATGCGATAGATCCTGCGCTTAGAAGACCAGGTAGATTCGATAGAGAAATCGAGATTAAAGTTCCAGATAAAAAGGGAAGAAAAGATATTTTGCTTATTCATAGCAGAAATATGCCGCTATCTGATGACGTGGATGTTGAGAAAATATCCAGTGTTAGCCATGGATATGTTGGGGCAGATTTAGAATATCTCTGTAAAGAAGCTGCAATGAAATGTTTGAGACGATTACTTCCTGAACTTAACATGGAAGAAGAAAAACTTCCTCCAGAGACTTTGGATAAATTAATTGTGAATAATGAGGATTTCCAAAAGGCATTGGTTGAAGTCACTCCATCTGGAATGAGAGAAGTTTTCATTGAAAGTCCAGATGTCAAATGGGAAGAGATCGGTGGTTTGGAAGATGTCAAACGTGAGCTTCAAGAAGCAGTAGAATGGCCAATGAAATATCCTGGATTATATGATAAATTAGGACATAAAATGCCAAGAGGTATTTTACTTCATGGGCCAAGCGGCACAGGCAAAACAATGCTGGCAAAAGCTGTCGCTACTGAAAGTGAAGCAAATTTTATTTCTGTTAGAGGTCCTGAATTACTATCGAAATGGGTTGGAGAATCAGAAAGAGGAATCAGAGAAATTTTCAGAAGAGCAAGACAAGCTTCACCATGTGTAATATTCTTTGATGAAATTGATTCAATTGCACCAATCAGGGGAGCGGGAGGAGAAACAGCTGTTACAGAAAGGGTGGTCAGTCAGTTACTTACTGAATTGGACGGTATGGACAATATGCATGGTGTTATTGTTTTAGCAGCTACTAACAGACCAGATATGATTGATCCAGCATTATTAAGACCAGGAAGATTTGACAAAATCGTACAGATTCCTCTACCAGATAAAGCAGGCAGAAAAATGATTTTGGATATTTATGCTGAAAAGATTCCAACAGCTAAAGCTGAAGATTTTCTTAACCTACCAAATTGGCATAAACTTGAATGTCCTAAATGTAAAAAGTCAATCAATGAACATTCAGAAAATGAACTAGAAGTTTGTCAATGGAAAGGTAAATGTCCGATTTGTACAAAAAGTAAAGAAGAGCATTCAGAAAATGAACTAAAAAATTGTCGTATAGATTGGAGTGTAAATATTGATAAAATTGCAGAATTAACAGATGGATTGAGTGGTGCAGATACTGCAGCTATTGCAAATGTTGCGGTATCGATTGTCATTCATGAATTTTTAGATACACATCCAGATGTCAAAGATATTGAGAAAAGTTCGGGTGATGCTAAAGTAACTATGAGACACTTTGAAGCAGCAGTAAAGAAAGTAAGAGAGCAAAAAAACCTCAAGATAGGCGAAAAGCTTGTGGCTTCCTATTACAGGTAGTTTTTATTAAATAGACAACCCAACTCTCATAAATGTCTGAATTTAGAGGATATACTGGAAAATCATTAGAATTTTTAAAAACTAACAAGATCTATGTTGGTGATTCAGTTAAAATTCTTGCAGATTTAACATATTTGGGAATAATTATGCCACGATACGAACACAGTGATGATAAACATCTAGTTCTCAAATTAAAGAGTGGATACAATATTGGATTAGAAAAAGAAAAGATTGAGAAGATAGAGAAAATATCCAGTCCTGAAAAAAGTATTGAAAAAAAGGAAAGTTTAGAAAAAAATCCTGCTTTGCCAAAAATTCTCTTACTATCAACAGGAGGAACAATTGCAAGCAAAGTAGATTATAGAACAGGTGCAGTAACTCCCGTTTTAACTGCTGAAGAACTTAATTCATCAGTTCCTGAACTTGC
>JANPCQ010000106.1:0-10065 GCA_031431055.1 Nitrosarchaeum sp. | reverse complement strand
GAAAAGATTTTGATCTTCTACAAGTCGTGGTCGTTTATAGTCTACATTTATTATTTTTTTAATCATAGAAGGTCTATTGCTAAATACTGCAACTTTGGTTCCAAGTACTGTAGCTTCTGTAACATTATGAGTTACAAATAGAATTGTCTTTTTGGTTTTTTCCCAAATCAATTGCATTTCAACTAGCAACAGATCTCTTGTTTGTGCATCAAGTGCTGCAAATGGCTCATCCATTAACAACACATCAGGATCCATGACAAGTGCTCTAGCTATCGCTACTCTTTGCTTCATGCCAGTTGAAAGTTGGTACGTGTATGAATCAGCAAATTTTGTCAATTGCATCATGTCCAGATATCGTTTGGATATCTGTGCTCGCTCATCTTTTGGAATTCCTGCCATCTTCAAGCCAAACTCTACATTGTCTTGTACTTTCAACCATGGAAATAATGCGCCCTCCTGAAAAACCATAATTCTTTCAGGACCCGTAGTTGTAACGGGTTTTCCATCAAAGAGAATTTCACCCTCATCTGGAGTTTCCAAACCTGCAACAATTCGTAAAAAAGTAGATTTGCCACATCCAGATGGTCCCACTAAGCAGACAAACTCACCATCTTCAATCTGCAGATTTACACCACCCAATGCCTTGAGACGGTGACTGTCATGTTTGAAATACTTTACAATATTTTTAGCCTCAAGTTTTGTCATTTACTAAAACCTCCTGTAATTGTGAATTTGAATTTTTGTCAAAGAAAATCCCATCTAAACTATATCCATGTCGTCCTAAATAACCAAGAGAGTCTGCTCTTTTAGCAAATGTGTGAATAGAGCTAACAACAGGATCAGATGTAAATTTTAAATTAGATAATGATTCATCAATCAAACCATCAGGGAGAGATTTACCAGTTTCTTTTTTCATAAATTCAATGAAAGTTACTCTAGTCTGTTCAGGATTAGAATTTATCCAGTCTATTGTTTGCTGATTTGCTTTTAGCCATTTGTTTATCAAATCAGGATTCTGATTTACATATTCTTCTCTAGCAATTAATAGTACTGATGCAAATCTATCTTCAGGCCAAAGTTCTTCTTCATGAAATAATCTTTTGCCATCTAATTGTTGCACCAATATTGTAGCAGTTGGTTCAGGAACCCATGCAGCATCAATATCGCCTTTTGCAAATAATGTGTAAATATCAGAACTATCTAGATTCAAGACAGTGACAGACCCGCCTTTTTCAGCTGGTTTTAATCCGTTCTCAGAAAGATAACTTCTCAATGAAATATCTTGTGTGTTTCCTATTTGTGGTGCTGCAATTCTTTTTCCTCCAAAATCAGCAACAGAGTTAATTTTAGAATTAGGATGAACGACAAAACTAACACCACCACTTGCAACACCAGATAAAATTTTTACATTGTGATCTTCAGATTTTAAAAATCCGTTAATTGCAGGTCCGGGACCAATATATGCAATATCAATTGAACCGGCAAAAAGAGACTCTATCACCTGAGGTCCAGCATCAAACAAGATAGATTCAATTGCAGTGTTATTTCCAATGTGATTTTCAAATATTCCTTTTTCCATTCCAATAATTGGTACTGCGTGATTTATGTTGGGAAAATATGCCACCCTGATCTTATTTTCATGCGTAGTTTCAGTATAACTTTCCATAATTACAGCAATAGAGAGCAAAGTAACACCAATAATTGCGGCAAAAATTACTGATCGCGTTTTCATAAAACAGCGTTATATTCGGCGGTTAAATAATCATCGAATTTTAGCTCAAGCTAGTTAGATAAAATTTCAAATTTACTTTTGATTTTCAGCATATCACAAAAGATAAATTCCAAAATACGACGGGAAAATGTGTTTTATGACTGAAAGAGGAATTCTTGCATTTTCCGGAGGACTGGATACATCAGTCGTAATAAAATATCTTCAAGAAGAATACAACATGGATGTCATAACAGTAACTGTAGATGTAGGTCAGGGTGATGATCAGAAAAAAATTGAAGCTAAGGCAAAAAAACTTGGAGTAATCAAACATTACAATATAGATGCAAGAAAAGAATTTGTTGAAAATTTTATTTTCCCATCAATTAAGGCAAATGCACTTTATCAAAAAAAATATTGTCTAGCAACAGCATTAGCTAGACCATTAATTGCAGAAAAAGTTTTAGAAGTTGCAAAAAAAGAAAAAGTAACAGCACTGGCTCATGGATGTTCAGGTAAAGGAAATGATCAAGTAAGATTTGACATTACATTACGTTCCGGTTCTGATTTACCAATCATTGCACCAATTCGAGACAAAAATTTAGACAGAGAGACAGAGTTAAAGTTTGCAAAGAAACATGGAATTGAGATTGATTCAGTAGCAAAAAGATTCAGCATTGATCAAAATTTGTGGGGACGCGCAATTGAAGGCGGAGTGTTAGAAGATCCATACAACGAACCTCCTGAAGATGCATTCATTTGGGTAAAAACAAAAAATTTACCAGACAAGCCAACATACATGGAAATTAAATTTGAAAAAGGAATACCAGTTGCAATTGATGGAAAAATTATGGAACCTATAAAATTAATCGAATATGTAAACAAAAAAGCAGGAGACGCAGGAGTTGGAATTGTTGATCACATTGAAGACAGAGTTGTAGGAATAAAATCTCGCGAAGTTTACGAAACTCCAGGTGCCACATGCCTTATTGAAGCTCATGCTGATTTAGAAAAAATGGTTCACACAAAACATGAAAATAAATTCAAATCAATCATTGATGACGAGTGGGCATATCTTGCATATTCAGGATTATGGCAAGATCCACTAAAACAAGATCTTGATGCATTTATTCAAAGATCACAAAGACCGGTATCAGGAACCGTAAAACTAAAGCTCTTCAAAGGAAGCATTCGTGTTGTGGGAAGAAAATCAGAATATTCACTGTATAGTCACAAGATCGCCACTTATGGTGCAGAATCAACTTTTGATCAAAGATTGGCAAAAGGATTTGTAGAATTGTGGGGAATTCAATCAACAGAAGCTATTAAATTACAAAAGAAAATGTCAACAAAAACATGAACTGTCAAGAATGTGACGCAACTCTTAACATCCCAGACGACGCCTCTGTTGGAGAAATCATCTCCTGTCCTGATTGTGGCGCTGACTTTGAGATCGCAAAAAAAAATGGATCCACTGTTGAGCTAAAACACGCAGAAAGTGTAGGCGAAGACTGGGGAGAGTAATGTCAAAAATTTGTATCGTATTTGACCGCATAAGAACTGAAGAAAAGATGCTTGAGAAAGAGGCATCAGATCTAGGTCATAATGCAGTAATGCTAGATGCCAAAACTACCCAAATCAATACAGATAGTAAAAGTAATGATTTTGATTTTGGAGATGTTGTTTTAGAAAGATGTGTCAGTTATTTTAGAGGACTCCATTTTACTGCCAGTCTTGAATTTATGGACGTACCAGTACTCAACAAATTTCAAGTTGCAAGTCAATGCGGAAATAAAATGTTCATGACTCTACTTTTGAAAAAATACAACGTCCCTACACCAAAAACATATTTTTCATTTTCAAGTGAAAGTGCATCAGAAAATATAGAAAAAGTTGGATATCCACTCGTAATCAAACCAATCATAGGAAGCTGGGGCAGAGGAGTAATGCAACTAAAAGACAAAGATACAGCCGATGCATTATTTGAGATTAGAGATATCACAGATAGTCCACATGACAGAATTTTCTATCTTCAAGAATTGATAAAAAGACCACCAAGAGACATTCGAGTTATTACAATTGGTGATGAGCCAATAGCTGCCATGTATAGAAAATCATCAGGCGGTTTTAAAACAAACATAGCATTGGGGGCAGATCCAGAGTTATGTGAGATCACAAAAGAGATCGAAGATATATCTACAAAAGCATCAAAAGCCATGGGTGGCGGAATTTTAGGTATTGACATAATGGAAGATGAAAAGCGAGGATTGGTAGTGCATGAGGTTAACAATACTGTAGAGTTTAAAGGACTGTCAAGAGTTTCACGACGAAATATTCCAAAAGAAATGATAGAATTTGCTTTAAACTATGTTAGGAAATAAATTATAGTTCCTTGCGTGAGGATTATCATGAAAGTCGGTGTTGTAGGAGCATCAGGTTATGTTGGAGGAGAAACACTTCGCCTTTTAGTAAATCATCCAGATGTAGAGATCGCAATGGTCACCTCACGACAACATGTTGGTGAGTATCTTCATAGAATTCAACCTAGCTTGAAAGGATTTACCGATCTGACTTTTTCGGAATTAGATTATGATAAAATGACAGATAAATGCGACATAGTATTTACTGCAGTTCCACATGGAACAGCAACTGAAATTGTAAAAGCATTGTATGATAGAGGTCTAAAGGTTATTGATTTGAGTGCAGATTATAGATTGCACAATCCGGCAGATTACGATAAATGGTATGGATGGGAACACCCACACCCAGATTATTTACCAAAATCAGTATTTGGGGTTCCAGAATTACACAGAGAACAAATCAAAAAAGCACAACTAGTTTCTTGTCCAGGGTGTATGGCAGTAACTTCCATGTTAGCACTTGCACCACTTATTCGAAATGATTTAATTGATTTAGAACACATCATTGTAGATTCTAAGATTGGCTCATCAGGAGCAGGTTCGGGTTCAGGAACTGCTCATGCAATGAGAGCAGGAGTTATCAGACCGTACAAGCCAGCAAAACACAGACACACAGGGGAAATAGAACAAGAACTAAGCGAAATTGCAGGAAAGAAAATTCGTGTCTCAATGAGTCCACACGCAGTAGATGTAGTTCGTGGAATTTTATGTACAAATCATACATTTATGAAAAAAGATATTGATGAAAAAGAAATATGGAAAATATATCGTGAAGCTTATGGTCAAGAAAGATTTATTCGATTGATTCGAGATAAAAATGGATTGTATAAATTCCCAGATCCAAAATTTGTAGTAGGTTCAAACTTTTGTGATATAGGTTTTGATATAGATGAAGAAAATCATAGATTGATTGCTATTTCAGCATCCGATAATCTAATGAAGGGTGCAGCCGGTTCTGCCATACAAAACATGAATGTCATGTGTGGTTTTGATGAAATGGACGGCTTAAGATACACACCGCTCACTCCAGTATAGAAATGATCACAATCAAAATCGGTGGAAGTGTAGTAGATAATTTACATCCATCAACTATTTCAGATATTAAAAAAGTTGCAGAGACAGAAGGAATAATCATAGTTCACGGAGGAGGAAAAGAAGTTACAAAAGTTTGTGAGCAACTTGGAAAAGAAGCAAAATTTGTAACATCACCTAGCGGAATAAAGAGCAGATACACAGACAAAGAGACAGTAGTAATTTTTACAATGGTAATGTCTGGTAGAATCAACAAAACAATTGTTCAAATGCTTCAAAAAAATGGAATCAATGCAATTGGCCTTTCAGGTGTTGACGCCAGAGTAATTCAAGCAGAAAGAAAAAAAACACTATTAATCATTAATGAAAAAGGTCGAAAACAGGCAATCGATGGAGGATACACTGGTAAAATTACAAAAGTCAATTCAGATTTCATTAAATTGCTTTTAGATCAAGGTTTGACGCCTGTGATCTCACCTATTGCAATTAGTGAAGAATCAGATTTTCTCAATGTTGACGGAGACAGAGCAGCAGCATATGTAGCAGGAAGTGTAGGATCTGACAAAGTGTTGTTCATAACAAATGTAGATGGACTTTTGATGGATGACAAGCTTGTAACTAAACTAACATTAGCAGAAGCAAAGGAGATCAGACCAAAAATAGGTCCAGGCATGGAAAAGAAAATTCTTGCATCTACTGAAGCTCTAGATATGGGAGTAAAAGAAGCACTCATTGCAAACGGTCAAAGAGAAAATCCTATATCATCAGCTATAGCACACGATAACTGTACGGTGATTCAACATGACTGAAGATGACTTTATGGGAAATTTGTATCAGAGATTTCCAGTTACAATTGAAAAAGGAGTGGGAGCTCATGTTTGGGATGTTGATGGAAAAGAGTACATTGATTGTATGGGAGGATATGGTGTAGCAATTGTCGGATATCAAAATAAAAGAGTTGTAAAAGCAATCAAAGAGCAAGTAGACAAAATAATCACAGTACACAGTTCACTATACAATAAAACCAGAGAAGAATTTCTCAAAACATTAATTGGTCTTGCACCAAAAGGACTGACTCAAGTTCACCTAAACAACAGTGGTGCAGAAGCAATAGAAGCTGCAATAAAATTTGCAAGAAAATTCACCGGTAAAAAAGGAATGGTTGCAATGAAAGGATCATACCATGGAAAATCACTTGGAGCTCTCTCGTTAACATTTAATCCAAAATACAGAAAAGCATTTGAACCACTAGTTGAAAAAGTTTCGTTCGCGTCATTTGGAGATATTGAATCTCTTCGTTCTACAATTGATGAAGATACTGCATTTGTTATTTTAGAACCAATTCAAGGCGAAAGTGGAATCAATGTTGCGCCAGATGGATTTTTACAAGAAGTAAGAAAGGTTTGTGACGAAAAAGGAATTCTACTAATTTTTGACGAAATACAAGCAGGATTAGGTAGAACAGGACGACTATGGGCGTGTGAACATTGGAATACTGCACCAGATATCTTATGTCTTGCAAAAGGTATTGCGGGTGGAGTTCCAATGGGTGCAACTTTAGTAAGACCGGACATTCTTGCTTCAATGAGTAAGGGAGAGCATTCTTCAACATTTGGAGGAAATCCTCTTTCTTGTGCTGCAGGAATAGCGACATTACAAGCACTTACGCAAGACGGTCTAATTGAAAATTCTGAGAAGATGGGAAAATTGTTCAGAGAAGGTTTGGAAAAACTGAAAGAAAAACATTCCATAATTAGAGAAATCAGAGGAAAGGGATTGATGATAGGTGTAGAATTGAAATTCGAGGTAAAAGACATTCTAATGAACCTTATGAAAGAAGGAATTCTAATGCTATATTCAGGTAGAAATATTCTAAGAATTCTTCCACCATTAGTAATATCTAAAGAAGACATAACGAAAGTTTTACAAACCCTAGATATTGTACTTACTAAAGAGGAGCAAAAAATTAATGTATAAAGACAAAGTAGATGAAAAAATAATAAATTTTCTTAAAGAGGATTCTAGGGAATCTTTTGTAGATATTGGAAAGAAACTAAAATTATCAGAATCAGCTGTTAGAAGAAGAGTAAAAAATCTTGTGGACAGTAAGACTATCAAAAGATTTACTGTTGAGATAGGAGAAGAAAACGCTACAAGTGCTATTGTTTTGATATCTGTAGATTCTGCAACAGACACATCAAAAGTTTCAGAAAAACTTGCAAAATTAGAAGGAGTCAAAACAGTTTATGAAATTACAGGTCAGTATGACATAACTACAATAATCAGCGCAACAAATATCTCTGAAATAAACAGCAGCATAGATGCATTAAGAAAAATTCCGGGTGTGATTGACACCAACACAGTGATTATTTTAAGAAAAGTAGCATAAAACGACTTTCGGTTTATAATTCCTATACTTGACTAAATTAGGATCATCACAAGTAAGTTTCAGCGAAAATAGTACGAATATACTTATATTCTCAATTTATGTGAACGTTTTCTGTAATGAAAGATCCGAATCACTATGCAAACATCTACAATGCATATGACAAAAATCCAAAGAAAATTAAAGTATTGGACAGCACTCTAAGAGAAGGAGAACAGCACCCAGGAGTTTCATTTACAAACAAACAAAGAATACAGATTGCATGGATGTTAGATTATTTTGGAGTAGACCAAATTGAAATTTCACCAGTTGTTTCCAAAGATCACAAGGAAGCAACTAAAACAATTATCAAGCAAGGATTAAAAGCAGATATCGTATCTCATGGAAGGGCTCTCAAAGAAGACATAGACATTTCATTAAGCTGTGATGCAAAATGGTGTGCTGCATATCTTGGAATTTCAGATATTCATCTAAAAGATAAGCTACGAATTACAAGAGAAGAAGCCTTGAGCAGAGCAGTTGAAACAGTAGAATATGCAAAATCACATGGACTAAAAATTAGATTTACAGTAGAGGATGGAAGTAGGGCAGAACCAGAATTTTTGTTAAAAGTGTGTAAGGCAATTGAAGAAGCAGGAGTAGATAGGATAAGTTTGCCAGATACTGTTGGAATTATGCGTCCAATAGGAATGTATAATTTTGTTAAAACAGTAAGAGATGTAATAGATGTTCCACTTGATGCACATGTTCACAATGACATAGGATTTGCAGTAGCTAATGCATTTTCTGCATGTGATGCGGGAGTAGATCAGATACATACCACAATTGATGGAATAGGAGAAAGAACCGGCATCCCACCTCTTGCAGAGGTTGCAGTAGCATTAACATATCTATACAAATCACCAAATGATTTCAGATTGGATATGCTACTAGACTTGTCTAGGCTAATCGAGGAGTATACTTCGATTAAACCATATGATTCAAAACCAATTGTAGGTTCTTCTGCATACAAGCACAAAGCAGGAACACACCTTGCAGCAATACTACGAAATCCTGCAGCCTATGAACCAATCCCACCAAGAGCAGTTGGAAACACACGAAGAATTGTCTTTGGGGAATTGGCAGGGAAAACTGGTGCCGCATACTTGATGTCAATTTTAGGTCTTGAGAAAGACGATGATGGTGCCAAAGCAGTTGCCGCAGGTCTAAAAGAACTCAGAATGGGAGATTTAATTGAATTACCACTAGAGGATAGACTTGAAAAAAAGATAATTAATGATAAATAAAGAGGGAATACGAGGAGAGAACATGTCAAAATGTGAAGAATGTGATGCAGATATTTCCGTTCCAAAAGATGCTGTGGAAGGAGAAATTGTAACATGTCCTGAATGTGGCGCAAGTTTTGAATTAACAAAAGGCTCAAACGGTTTCCAATTAAAGCCTGCCCAATCGGTTGGCGAGGATTGGGGGCAGTGAGTCCTGACGTTACAATTCTTTACGATACTATCCGTTGGGAAGAAAAAGCTCTATTAGAAGCGGGTAGAAAAAAGAACATAAACATACAGATGGTTGACTGTAAGAATTTAGCATTAGATTTAGGAAAAAAACCAGAAGACTATGGGCCAGTTATTCAAAGATGTGTAAGCTATTATCGAAATCTACACTCAACTGCAGCTCTTGAAGGAATGGGGGTAAATGTAATTAATTGTCTTAATACAGGAATTTTTGCAGGAAATAAATTATTTACACATATGCTATTAAAAAAATACGGAGTTCCAACACCATATGCAGCTGTTGCATTTTCAAAAGATGCTGCAATAGAACATCTAGAAACACATGGATATCCAAAAGTAATCAAACCAACTGTTGGTAGTTGGGGTAGATTAATTTCAAAACTAAATGATAAAGATTCAGCAGAAGGAATTATTGAAAGCAGAGAAAGCATGTATCCAATATACCAAGTTCATTATTTAGAAGAATTTGTAAATAGACCACCAAGAGACATCAGAGCAATAATGGTAGGTGATAAAATTGTTGCAGCAATTTACAGAAATTCAGGAAATGGAAATTGGAAAACAAATATGGCTTTAGGTGGAACAGCAGAAGAATGTAAAGTAACGCCAGAGATGGAAGAAATGTGTATTAAAGCAAAAAATGCAGTTCAAGGAGACATAGTAGGAGTGGATTTGATGGAAAGTAATGAACGAGGATTAGTAGTTCATGAAGTTAACAATACAACTGAATACAAAAATACTGTAAGAGTGTGTGGAGTAGACATACCTTCCTTAATGATTGATTACGTAATAAAAAATAGCAAGTGAGAATTGGAAACAACATTTACAGTCACACCAAGGTTTGCAGTGAAGATGCTTGAAAAAGCACTTCGATTGTACACACCTTCACTCAATGAAAAAACAATGGCTGAATTTCTTGCAGACAAATGTGATGATTTAGGATTTGAAGATATCCACATAGATGAGGTAGGTAACATTATTGCAAAAAAAGGTACAGGTTCACCA
>JANPCQ010000105.1:0-2895 GCA_031431055.1 Nitrosarchaeum sp. | reverse complement strand
AACAAAAATAAAATGTAAAATCATGATACGAAAAAAGAGTGTTTATGATTGGCCTTCTATACCCATGAGGGTTAGTGTTGAACGAATCTTCTCAATTTTTCTGATTTTCCAAGTAATTGTTTCTCTAAGTTTTTCAACAGTATCAGACTCAATCTTGGCCAAGATATCATATGCTCCGAAAGTACCATGAACTTCCTTCACACCATCTAGACCCTTGAGTTGCTGTATGATAGACTCTTCGGAACCCAGTTCACAGTTTATTAAAACATAAGCTGTTGCCATATATTCATTAAATGAATCGACTATATCAATAAACCTATTATGCCGAATTTAGTTTTGAGAAATATCAATAATAGTATCCCAAATATGCTTTGAAACAGGCATTACAGATAATCGAGAAATACGAATAAGTTCCCAATTTTGAAATTTTTTCTGTTTTTTTATCTCATCTAAAGTTACTGGTCGTTTTAATGATTTTTTATATTTGACATCAACTACAACGAATCGTTTATTGTCTTCTTTTGGATTAGGATATGGTTCTGAAACTATTTCCATAATACCAACTGCTTGTCTTTCATCACCAGTGTGATAAAATAAAACCAGATCGCCATTTTTCATTTCTCGCATATGTTTTAGTGCGAGATTGTTATGAACTCCATCCCAAATTGTTTTTTTATCTTTTTTTAAAGTTTCAAAATTGTATCCTCTAGGTCCGTCTGGTTCTTGTTTGGCTAACCAATAATTCACCATTTTCATAGGTCATATCATTGTGGGATGTTTTATGTTTTTGAAAATTTGTAAATGTTCCCCGGTTCTGACTCGCGCAAGATCATTGGTAATTTTAGCCTAAACCTCCTTGGGTTTTCTAACCGGGGTTGCCCATCTTGTAGCACACCTGGGTGAATTAGAAATCATTGGTATCAATACGATCAGCATCATCCTAATCCGTCTGTGTGCCTGCTCTTGGGCGTTTAAGTATAGATTTAGCTATGCTAAAAACCATTGAACTATAACATCTCAAAGAATCAGTCACTAAGCACAAATTCTAAAGGAGCCAATACCATAAACATGATTAGAAAAGAGAGCTAGAGAATATAGAAATACGATCAGAGATGCTCAATACAAAATCATCAAAAAACTCAGTCAAATATTAATCCGGAAAGAGAAATCTCAAATCCCACTACAGGAACACGTATCTTGTAGTTTTCAATGGTTTTTGAATTAATTTCTCCTATAATTCCAATTGTCCTACCATGTACTGAAATTGAAGCTATTCTTCCTTCCTCAAAAATTGGATGTGAAAAGGTTTTTGTTTCAATGTCTAGATCAAATCCAGTTTTTAACGCAGATTGTAAAATGGATTTAATTTCAGTAAAAGTTGCATCCTGATGTGCATTGATTCCTGCAAAATTAGTTGTTTCATCAACTGGATTTCCTTGAGAGAAAATAGTTCCTGTCTCAAATAGTTTCTGAGGATAAGATATGTGAATATTTCTGGAGAGATTTTCCAATAATCCTGGAAGAATAGAATCTCGCAAAATTGTATGTTCTTGACTTTTTGAATCCAATACTGAGATCATATTAATTGGTTCTCTGTTTGTCATCTCATAGAGAACTCTTTTACTTGTCAAGCTTGAATTCAGTGCTTCAGTATATCCAAGTCCAATCATTATCAGACCAAGTGATTTTAATTTTATCGATATTGGATTTGTTTGTCCTAAAGTTTGAGACGGAGATAAAATAGGCTCTAAATTTTGTATTCCATAACCTAGGGTAACTTCTTCAACTAAATCCATTGGACCAAATATATCAAAACGGTATGAAGGAATACTGCAAACAATATTTTTTCTTTTTAAAGTAGCATCTAATCTTGACTTTTTAAGAGAAGAAATAATCTGAGAATTAGTAAGATTCAATCCAAGCATTTGATTGATTAGAACTGAATTAATCAATATTTTCTTTGGTTCTAATTTTGGTGAGGTGTTTTTAGCACCAGAAATTTTTGTGGACACGAGAGTAAACCCAGCAGTCTGAAGTATGGTTGCAATAACAGAAAGCATGTCTTCTGCATCATCTTTGTTAATCCCAGTAACTTCAACAAAGAGGTTTTTTGTTTTTGTTGTAACAGTCGTTACTGCTGCGTTAATTATTGGTGGAAAAGATACAGTTTGTTTTTTTGAATCTAAAATAAGCGGAACTTGAGGAGAATTACCAAGAATTGCTCCATAATCTTGACCTACATCAGTATTATCAAGAATCTCAGATATTGTGAGTTCCTTATCAGAGTTTAATGGAACAAATCTGTGATCTCTTTTAGTAGTAGTATATGTCAGTGGGAAAGAGATTTTATCTAAATCATGAATTCCGATAGAAGATTTTTTTCTCTTTCTTCCAATTCCAAAATGAAGGTCTTCTTGCATTGCCATCAGTTGTTTGATTATAGTATCATCAATTCGACCATTTTTTGCAATAATTCCAGTTACAAATGGTCTGATTTTAGTGACAGATGGTTCTACATGAATTACATAATCATTTGATTTTTTAATGTTTAATTTTATGGCTCCAGTTTTAATTCCAAACAAACCCTGTAAGCCAAGTGCAATTCCTAAATCAGTAGAATAATCAGGTCTATTGGGACTATACTCCACTCTAACTAGATCTTTGTCTTCAGATTCAATATCTAACCCAAGAAAAGGAAGAGAATCGAAAATTTGTTTTTTTGAAACTTTTCCAAGTAATTTTTGAAGTCTAGAATAAGATAATTCAACTACTGGCATTTTGTTGCACTCCTCAACCAGCTTAAATTATTGTTGTAAAATTCTCTAACATCATCTAGTCCATACTTTAGCATTGCAATTCTTTCAATACCTCCACCCCAAGCTAGAACAGGTTTAG
>JANPCQ010000104.1:0-2006 GCA_031431055.1 Nitrosarchaeum sp. | reverse complement strand
TAGAATCACAAAGAATTCTAAACGCAATTAAAATTATTCAAAATGTGTCCAATCTTCCAATATCTGTTGACACATGTAGGGCAAATGTTGCAAAATCTGCTTTAGAACATGGAATTGAAATAATCAATGATATTTCTGGATTGAAATATGATGATAAAATGATTGATGTAATTAGAGAATACAGCCCATCACTTATTTTATGTGCCTTTGATTTTAAAACAGTAGTTGGCAATATACAATCCACTAAAAATCTCCTAAAAGCTAGTCTAAAAATTGCAAAAACTGCTGGAATTCCGTCAAGTAAGATTGTTTTGGATCCTGCTATTGGCTTTTTTAGAAAATCTGGAAAGGGATCTTTTTTTACAAAAATTAAATCTGATTGGTTAGAAAGAGATCTATCTGTTATTCAAAATTTAAAATTCATTAAACAACAATACCCAATTTTAGTTTCTGTTTCAAATAAATCATTTATTGGAAAACTTTTGGGAAAGGAAAATGTATCTGATCGATTATTTGGTTCTCTTGCTGCCGAGGTTGTATCTGTTATTAACGGTGCAGATATAATTCGTACTCATAATGTAGCAGAAACAAAAGATGCTATTACGATTGCAGCAAAATTGTCTAGAAGACACAAAGGCTTATAATCCATATTTGACCATCTTTACAAGGTTTCATTGGAATTCAAAGAAGGATTAACTTTTGATGATGTTCTTCTTGTACCCAAATATTCTGATATCACTAGCAGAACTCAAACCAATCTAAGCACAAAATTATCACGTAATATCTCAATTAACATTCCATTTGTTAGTGCAAACATGGATACAGTAACTGAATCTGCCATGGCAGTAGCAATGGCACGTGCTGGAGGAATAGGAATTATTCACAGATTTTTGACAATTAAGGAGCAAGCAAATGAAGTTCTCAAAGTAAAAAGATCCGGTAGTGTAATGATTGAAAATCCATACGTTATTCATCTTGATAAAACTGTTCAAGATGCAGTAAATTATGCTGAAGAAAAAGAAATTTCCGGCCTTTTAGTTATTGATTCTAATTCTAAATTGGTTGGAATAGTTACTGATAGAGATCTATTATTTGAAACTGATACTACTCATCTTATCAAAGATGTTATGACAAAAGATGTTGTAACTGCAAAACCTGGTGTGAGCTTGGATGAAGCCAAGAAAATTTTGCATAAACACAGGATTGAAAAACTACCAATAATTGATGAATCTGGTTTTATTAAAGGTCTGATTACAAGCAAAGACATTACAAATATTGAGGACTATCCATCTGCATCAAAAGATAAGAAAGGAAGACCTCTTGTTGGAGCTGCTGTAGGTGTAAAGGGAGATTTTATGGAAAGAACAGAATCCTTGTTAGAAGCAGGTGTAGATGTACTAGTTGTTGATATCGCTCATGGTCATAGTGAAAATGCAATTAATACAATTCGTAATATCAAAAAAGCGTTTCCTAAATGTGAATTAATTGCTGGAAATATTGCAACTGCACAAGGTGCTGAGGATCTAATTAAAGCAGGAGTAGATGCAGTTAAGGTCGGAGTAGGTTCTGGCTCAATTTGTATTACTAGAGTAATTACTGGTTCTGGAGTGCCACAATTAACAGCAGTATTGGATTGTGCCAAAATTGGAAAAGATTATGGCATTCCAATTATTTCTGATGGTGGAACTAGAACTTCTGGTGATGCTACTAAAGCATTGGCTGCAGGTGCATCTTCTGTGATGGTAGGCAGTATGCTTGGAGGAACAGATGAATCGCCAGGAACTGTATTGACAAAAAATGGTAAACGTTTCAAGATATACCGTGGAATGGCCTCACTTGGAGCATCTTTAGGAAGAAAGTCAAAAGAAACAGGTTCCATTTCATTTGATGAAGATCTTAATGATTTTGTTGCGGAAGGCGTTGAAGCAATGGTTCCATACAAAGGAACCGTAACTGATATTTTAAAACAATTAACTGGTGGTGTACGTTCAGGATTGAGTTATTGT
>JANPCQ010000103.1:0-12893 GCA_031431055.1 Nitrosarchaeum sp. | reverse complement strand
ACTTCTTGGTAAAAACTCAATTCTTCTAAAAGACAAAATAGTATTGAAAAATACCGGCAATACCCCTGAATTGTGGTCTGCCCTTGAAAGTAATACTGCAAAATGGCGAGTTAGCGGAGATGTTTTCTTTAATCAAAGCTCAATGACTAGTGGACAAGAAAATGAACTTCATTTTGAGTTTGTAAAATAGGTAAAAACATTACAATTTGGCTATTGTATCATAAAAATCAAAAATTATGTTAATTTGTTTTTAGGGGAAAAATATTGACAAAATTATAAAAGCCCAAGAAGTGGGTTTTTATCAAATGGCAGAAGCAGGAATAGCCGCATATGGCTCAGCAATAGGAGTAGCAATTGCACTAGCAGTTGTGTGTTTTGCACTTCGTGGTAAAGGACATCCAGAACCACTAGATTAATCAAAGGAAATTATTCCTTTACAATATTTTTCATTTATCTTACTAGTCTTTGCTTAGACCTAGCATTTCAGATAATGACACCTGTTTGGTATTTTTCTTTGTGATAAAGCATCTTTGATAGTATTGACAATCAGTGCAATCATTAGACGGCTCTAAAATTGGTGTTTTTTGTTCTTTAAGAAGATCACTTAGGACTCTAACTCTTCTAATAACTTCTTCAAACATTTTTTTATCTCGCGTTAGTGAAAACATAATTTCTTCCTTATTTCCAGTAATGTAAATAATTATTCCATCTGTTTTATCATAAATCCACATGCAAGCATTAAGGTAAAGCAGATCATTTGCTATAGGTGTTTCTAGATTAGTATTAGCAGGTCTAAACAAAATAATGGAATCATCTACCATCATATCTGCCTGTCCTTTTAATTTTATATCATCAATTGCAAATTCTTTTGGGTTACTACCGTATTGTAATTTTCGAAGCATACCAGAAAGAAGATCATTGAAACCTCTCCTTTCAACTTCTTTGGAATCTACTCTATCATAATATGAGCGTCTTAGACATTGAACCACTTCTTTGAGATGAATAGTTTTGATGTCCTTTGCATCAATTTGAATTTCTAATTCTCTTCCAATAGAATCTACTGCATTTTTTACTATACTTCGAAAATCTCTATCGCCCATCATGACAAATCACTTAACAATCCATCTTATAGACTAACTCATAATATTAATCAGAAATTTTGAAATTTTACTTGAAAATACTAATATGACAAAATGGACTCCAAAACCTACAATTGCACCTATTATGAGATTTCCTATTAGAAAATAGATTCCAAGAAATAATCCCAATGGAGGTAATGATAGAATCATAGCCAAAAATGTACTAATCCAAATTGTCTTAGTCACAATCTCTGTAGAAGTTTTAGTTTTTTTCTTTGGAAATTTGATCATTTTTTAGAATTTTATTCTTCTTCCAGAATTAACTTTGACATGGTGATTTCCGTTGGTATTTTTTGTTCAACTGCAAATGCAATGGCTGCCAAATTTCTGACTTCAAATGAAGTTAATTTAGTAATCCCTACAATTGTTGCAAAGCTAAACATTTTCGTGAAAGATCTTAACGCTGTTTGATAAATTGCCATTTCAAAGGCTCTTTCAAATTCAGCAATTGCATCTAATTCATTTTCAGTCTGGGGGATCAAACTTTTGTATTTTGTATTGGACAATTCATTGAATGCATCTCTTATTGTTGGAGCGGCTATCATTTTTCCAAGTAGATCTCTAGCAGCTGGAGTTTGAGGAACAATCAAATCTTGAATTTGGTCTTCTTGCAATCCCCAGAATTTCCCTCTAATTACACTTAGAATATTGTAAAAATCAACATCCATTCCAACCACTTTGGTTGCATCATTATCTGCATAACTTTTCATTGAACTAGCTAAATGTTGATATAAAATTTTATCAAAATATGTATCAAAAATTTGTAGATTTTTTTTATCATTGTATAATGCTACTGCCTTTATAATCTCCTCACTAAACTCTACTGAATTCAAGCTTGCAACTGCTTCTTCAAGATCTTTTGCAACTAATGCCTTAATGACAATATCTCTTTGTTTGATTAATTCCTCAGCATGAAGATTTATGTGAGTTTCAATTTCTTCTTGGGACTTTCCTAACACTTTTCCTTTCAGAATTGTTTTCAAATTAGAAACAATGAATTTCATATAATATGCGTCTAAAACACCAGAATTACCTACTGATTTTGCAATGGAATAATGTGTATCTGCTAGATGACTTCTTAGAGCCGATTCAATACCTTGTGATGTATATGGTTTTTGTACCTCTACTATAGAATCACCATAAATTGTATTTTTGATCCTAGTCATTAATTCATCAAGATCTCTTGATTCTGCTAGTGTTTGAAAATCAATTCTTTTTAATAATTTACCTCGTTTACTATATGATTTTACAGAGGCATAGACATTTTTTGATCCACCCATTTAGATAAATCTTAACAGATAACCGATTTTAATGTTTGGCGTTCTCTTCTAAAAACATGATATTCTAAGTAATTTCATTGAGAAATCTAATTGCTTCTTCCTTGTCTTGCTTTGATAGTTTTAAAAAAGCCTCCAAAATCTCCTTTTGAATTATTAAAGACTCGTCAGAAATATCCTTAAGCTTTGAGAGATCAAATGGGAGTAATTCTTTGATTTTATTATCACAAAATGCCTTGACATATTTTTGAAAAATTGAATATGTAAATTTTGGACTAGTCTCTGATAGACTTTTAATGATTCTTTCATACTCTTTTTCCTTTGAATCTGATTGTGAAAAAATTTTTTCCAGTAACTTTTCTCTATCTTTGACCTCGCTTATGGATAATGCAACCAGTACTCCTTTTTTTGTTAGATGATAATATGGAACTCCCTTTTCTTGAAGCGCTTTTGGACCACGTTTTAGAGGTAATCTTCCAGCTTCTTCAGCAATTTCCAAAGGAATCAAAATTTCATCTAGATCTCGAAAAATCCCAGAATAGATATTTTTCCAGGCAATGCCATGTCTCTTTGCAATAGTTTGAGAAATCCCCGTTCTTGTTCTTTCTGTTGGATTAGCATTACTAGCCAATATTGTGATAATTGCTCGTTGTCTATTAGCTTCTCCTGTAAGTTCTCCTTTTATCTTAAATGTATCAAAAATGGAGAGTTTTGTATTTGATCCTTTCTTCATTTAATCACCACATGACATTATTTTCATTTTCTATGATAATATCAGAATAACCTAAAATATAATAATTTACATTTTTACCAATTTTTGTATCTTTAACCCTTAAATGATTTCCAACTTCGATTAATTTAATGAATTCTAGGAACCATAAGTATGCTCTATTACTTATGGCCGCAGTAGCCATTACAGCAATAGGTGCAATGTCACAAGCATTTGCACAAAATGTTAATGATGGTATGGACGGATACGTTGCAGGAACTAGTGGAATTTACACTGGTAATACTAATGAATGTTGGTACGATAGTGGTGAAGGTGCCATGTTACCCTGTAAAATTGATACAGGTGATACAGCATGGATGCTATCAGCTACTTCAATGGTACTTCTCATGACACCCGGAGTCGGCTTCTTTTATGCTGGTTTATCTAGATCAAAGAATGCCGTCAACGTACTAGGTATGACCCTAATTATTATGGGCTTGATATCAGTACAGTGGGTTCTATGGGGATATTCTCTAGCATTTGGTCCAGTTGATAGTGATGCAAACCTGTTCATGGGCTCACTTCAATATGTTGGCTTCAATGATGTCTCTCACTATGCACCATTAGGTTCACCAGGTCCATGTGCAGATACATGGTCAGGCGCTTACCAAATGAATGCAATGGTAGAGGGAGATGTTTGTGGTCAGGGTTGGCCTAATACTATACCTCACCAATTATTCGCAATGTTCCAGGCAACATTCGCAATTATTACACCAGCTCTAATCATTGGTGGATTAATTGACAGAATTAAGTTCAGCGCATTAATAATCTTCATCCTCCTATGGGCTACCTTCGTTTACGATCCAATTGCACACTGGGTTTGGGGCGGTGGTTACATTTTCGCAGGAGCGTTAGATATTAATCCAGACCTATCTCCATCATTCGCATTAGACTTTGCTGGTGGTACTGTTGTACACATTACTTCAGGATTCACTGCATTAGCAGGTGCCTTAGTCCTTGGTAGAAGACTTGGATTTGGTAAGGTACCAATGGAACCACACAACATACCAATGGTGATCCTCGGAGCATCATTGCTTTGGTTTGGATGGTTTGGTTTTAACGCAGGAAGTCAAGTAATGGTAGACGGCGTCACTGTAAGCGCATGGGTTGTTACAAACACAGCAACTGGTATGGCTGCTATCACTTGGGTCTTGATGTCATGGGCACATACAGGAAAACCAAGTATTGTAGGAGCTGCATCAGGTGCAGTAGCAGGATTGGTCGCAATCACTCCAGCTTCAGGTTTTGTTGGTCCAATGGCTTCGATTATAATCGGAATTGCAGCTGGAACAGTTTGTTATGCAGCTGTATCATTCAAGAACGCACGTAAATGGGATGACGCATTAGATGTATGGGGAGTACATGGAATGGGTGGTCTCACAGGTGCAATTTTGACTGGTACATTAGCTAGTCCACACATTTGGGATACCGGTGTCGGTATTGGTGCATGGACTGGTACAGCAGAAGGAATGGAACAGCAAGCAATCAACATCATGGGTGCAGCCATATCAATTGGCTGGGCATTTGGTGTCAGCATTGTAATCCTCAAAGTAATGGATGCCGTTTGGCCTGGTGGAATCAGAGTCACTCCTAAAGAAGAGGAGATTGGTCTTGATTTGGCACAGCACGGAGAAAGAGCATACGTCAACGAATAAGGAAAAATCCTTTTCTTTTCTTTTTATTATTCAAACCAAATAAATTTACATCTGTTATATTTTCTTAGATTATGATAATTTCTACAACAAATCTCAATTCAATCCTAAGTGATTCTAATATTGTAATAATTGATACACGTTCTTTCAAGGAATACTCAGAAGGTCATATTCCTGGGGCTGTAAATCTGGATCTGTTTGCATTTCATTGGATTGATACAACTAAGAAAGGAATTGAAAATTTTAACAGACAAACTGAAATGCTTTTTTCATTTGTTGGAATTACTCCAGAAAAAAAAGTTGTATTTTATGATGAGATCTCTGGCATGCTAGCTGCAAGAGGTGTTTGGATGTTGATGTATTTTTCACATCCAGATGTATCTATATTAGATGGAGGAATGAAAAAATGGAAACAAGAAAATCTTCCACTAGAAACAAAATCAAATGGTTTCAAACCTACTAAATTTTCTGGAAAAATTAATCCAGAAATTATCTCTGGATTTGAATATCTAAATGACAATCTCAATCATCTCAAAATACTTGATGCAAGATCACAAGGTGAATTCAATGGAAATGTAATACGAGCAGCTCAAGCAGGACATATTCCACACGCTACAAACATAGATTGGAATCTTAATCTCAACAAAGATGGGACTTTCAAAAATGATGAGGAATTATCAAAATTATATGATATCCCGAAAAACTCTGAAATTGTAACTTATTGCCAAGGAGCATATCGTGCTGCTAACACCTTTCTTATATTAAAAAAACTTGGTTTTGAAAACGTGCGTGTATATCTAGGCTCATGGGGAGAATGGGGAAATAAATTAGATCTACCCATAGAAAGTAATTAATTTTGTATTTCAAACCATAGTTGAATTTTTTGGCTGTATAAAACTAGTAAAAACTAGGAACTGATTTTTATTATTGCAAAAATAGCAAACCCAAGCATAATAAGCGCTGGAACAAGTGTTATCACAAATTCTTTTGACATGTTTAGTGTAATTTACACTTGGTATTATTTGTTAACTTGTAGAAATTTTGTTATTTTTTATTCTTCCACGAAAATGAATTATAGACCATCTCTGGAACTAGTTGTTTGAATGGCTGGGAACCTCCATTATACCATTTTGTAAAGAATTCATAAAGGTGAAGTCTAAGAGATTGAATGTAAACAATCAAACCTTCAATCATCATAATTCCTATTTGTCCACCTACAATAAGTATAAGTGAAGTTGGGGAATCAAGTCCCCCCATAGATTCATAGGCTTTGTTAACAGTAAGTAATAATGCTGCATGGACTAGTAGCATAATTCCTATTCGAGCATAACTGATAGTATGTGCCAAACATTCAATTGATTTTCCAAGGAAAACTTCCATTATCACACTTACTAAATCTCCTCCGGCATCTGGATGTTTTTTGTTATGTTTTAGTCCACCAACTATCATCATTGCCATAGATGCAATTATGACAATCACTGCAATTCTGACAACCAACCAAACAACTGCCCAATCTCCAACAATTACAGTAATCCATGGAACAGATTCTGTATGAATTTTAGAATACATATTCATGACATCATATCCAGAACCTATTGCTCCCATCATTACTGCAAACACTCCTAACCACATGAACAAATTGGGAATAGCTTCAAAAATCATTGTTTCTTTGTCACCTGTTCTCCAATAATTATGAATACGTAGAATGAAAGCCCATCCTAAATGAATAACTCCCAAGAAAATTGATACTTTAAGAATCATGATTACTTGTTCAAATGTTAGCTCTGCTACACTGATAATTCCTATCAACCAATCAATTGAATGAAGTGGACCTCCTTCATGCAACAAGGATTCAAACACTACAAAGTGTTCTAAATGAAAACCAAATATTTCACCCTGAAAAATTCCTGCAATCGCACCTGCACCACCAGATATAGCCAACAATGTTCCCCATCTTGAAAGATTTCCCTGGCCTTTGAACTTGAATAAGAGACCTAATCCCATTAGTAACAATCCATGACCTAAATCTGCGAACATTAATCCATAAAAGATAGGCCACATAAGTGCGATCATCCATGTTGGATCAAATTCACCTCGTTTAGGAATTCCTTGACTATCAGTAATCACTTCAAATGTTCTAACCCATCTGGGATTGTCTAAATGAGTAGGAGGTTCTGTAGAGATTTCTTGATCTTTTATTTCTTCAGTTATTGATGTCCATTGGTTAGTTATTTGTTTGAATTTTTTTTCCATTTTTTTTGGAATAAATCCCTGTATAACTGCAAAATTTTTAGTACCACCTGGCTTACGTAATGTTTCAAGAACTTCTTTTACTACAAAAGAATTTTCATGTATTGCTAGAATTTCACCACGAACTTTGCGTGTAATAGCAGAAATTTCTTTTGAAATTAATTTCTGTTTATCTGAAAGCTCTTTTATTTTTGATTCTGCCAAGGAGTATGCTTCACTTGGAATCTGCGGAAATCCTTTAGGAATGCTAAAAGGATTAGAATTAAAAGATCGCATTACTTTGAGAATTTTAACTGAGTCATCTGAATCCGATATTATTATGATAGCTAATTTTTCTTTTGATTCTAAATCATACTTAAAAATCGGTATATTTTCTAATGTTCGTTCAATTTCACCATAATCTGAAGAATTAATCACAAATAGATTGGTGTAAAAATGATTCATTAGACCAAAATTGCTTAGGTCCACATTCAACTTGTTTGCAACTTTTAATGTATCCTTTAATGTTCTGTATTCCTCTAAGGAGCGATTGATATTTGCATTTTCTTCTAACATTATTGCTGCTTTACTAATTATATCTGGAGTTTTCTCCAGATCAGTAATCATATTCTCGATTTCATCAATTTCATATTTTTTCTTTTTAAACACAGTGCCTTTGAAAAGGATCTCCATTATTCCAACCCGAAGAGGAATTCCTAATCCTTTGATTATTTCTTCAATGAATTGATGTACTTTTTGTGCTCTAAGAAGAAGATCATCAACCTCAGGAGTTAAAGTCTCATTTTGCATATCCAATTTATGAAACCATTCAAATTCTGCAAGACGTGATATGGCTCTTGGCGATTCAATTCTTGGAAGTATAACACTTCCAATTAGAAGTTCTGCAACAGTCACGTTTTCCAAGACTATTACTACATTTTAATATCTTTCTACGTTCAAATCAATAATTCCAATAGATCTTCACAAATTACTAATAGTAAATAAGACTAAAAAAATATTTCATTAACTTCACAACATTAAAATCTAATAATTAATTTACGCCTCATATTGACTGACTCTTTATTAGCTAAATCTATTGATAAAATTCTAGAAAAAACAGAAAAAGAAATCCTTGTAAACCTTGAAAATTCATTTTCTGACGCTAAACAAACACTAGATAATTCAATTCCTAAACTTGAACAAGAATTTGATAAAATTATTTCAGATGGTAAAAAAGAAGCAGACAAGATCGAAAAACAGATCATTGGGAGCTCTGACCTTGAGGTAAGAAATAAACAACTTTTAACATTAGAAATAGCAATCGACAAAGTTTTCACAAAAGCACTAGATCAAATTGCAAATGCAGACCGTAGTGGTGATTATTCTAATTTAATGAAAACTCTATTGGATGAATCCACTAAAATTTTATCTACAACTAAAGTAATAGTTAGTACCAATTCCAAAGATAAAGTTCTAGTACAATCTTTATTATCTAAATATCCTGGTGCAGAACTATCTCCTGAAATAATTGATTGTCTAGGTGGTGTTGTAGTAAAATCAAAAGATGGTGCAATGAAATTTGATAATACTCTTGATGCAAGAATTCAACGTCTGAAGCCTTTAATAAGGAAAGATATCGCCACCAAATTCGGGGTAGGTAATTGATATGGCAGCTAAAGGTAGAATTGTTTGGGTAAGCGGTCCAGCAGTTAAGGCTGATGGAATGTCTGATGCAAAAATGTATGAGACTGTAGTTGTTGGTAACTCAAAATTAGTTGGCGAAGTTATTCGTCTAACAGGCGATGTTGCATTTATTCAAGTTTATGAATCCACAAGTGGACTAAAACCTGGTGAACCAGTTGTTGGTACAGGAAACCCACTTAGTGTTCTATTAGGTCCAGGTATTATTGGACAAATTTATGATGGAATCCAAAGACCATTAAAAGAATTATCAAAAGTTTCTGGCTCATTTATTGGCAAAGGCATTACAACAACTCCCGTAGATATGACAAAAAAATATCATTTTGTACCAACTGTTAGTAATGGTGATAATATTTCTGCAGGAAATGTCATTGGAACGGTTCAAGAAACTGATCTTATTGTTCACTCTATTATGGTTCCACCGGATCATCTTGGTGGAAAGATCTCAAATATGGTAAGTGAAGGAGATTATAATCTAGAAACTGTACTAGCTACTACTGAAAAAGATGGACAAAAAATCCCTCTTAAAATGTATCATAGATGGCCTGTTAGAAAACCACGTCCATACCAGAATAGATACGATCCAACAGTTCCGCTTATAACAGGACAACGTGTTATTGATACATTTTTCCCAATCGCAAAAGGTGGCACTGGTTCTATTCCAGGTGCATTTGGAACCGGAAAAACAGTTACACTACATCAAATTGCAAAATGGGCGGATTCACAAGTTGTAGTTTACATTGGATGTGGTGAAAGAGGAAACGAAATGACTGAAGTACTAGTTGAATTTCCACATCTCAAAGATCCACGCAGTGGCAAACCACTTATGGATAGAACAGTTTTGGTTGCAAACACAAGTAATATGCCGGTAGCTGCAAGAGAAGCAAGTATCTACACTGGTGTAACAATTGCTGAATATTATAGAGATATGGGTTATGATGTTGTACTTGTAGCAGATTCTACTAGTAGATGGGCAGAGTCACTTAGAGAAATGAGTGGAAGATTAGAAGAGATGCCGGCAGAAGAAGGTTATCCATCATATCTTGCATCTAGATTAGCAGAATTTTATGAAAGAGCAGGTCGTGTTAGAGCTATTGGAAGTCCTGATCGTGATGGCTCAGTTACTCTAGTTGGTGCTGTTTCCCCATCAGGTGGAGACTTTACTGAGCCAGTAACAACACACACAATGAGATTTATCAAAACATTCTGGGCTTTGGATGCAAAACTTGCTTATTCTAGACACTATCCTTCAATTAACTGGATGAATAGTTATTCTGGTTATCTTGGTGATATTGCAAAGTGGTGGGGTGAAAATATCAACAGTGATTGGCTGTCTCTTAGAAGTGAAGCTTATGGTGTTTTACAAAGGGAAGATACACTAAAAGAAATTGTCAGACTCTTAGGTCCAGAAGCATTACCTGATGAAGAAAAACTAATTCTTGAAGTTGCAAGAATGTTAAAGATTGGTCTATTACAACAAAATTCATTTGATGATGTCGATACTTATTGTAGCCCACAAAAACAATACAAATTATTAAAACTGCTAGTTGAATTTTACAGGAGAGGTCAACAGGCACTAAAAGAAGGCGCATTATTATCTGATATTCGTGCAATGTCTATAGTTACTACATTACTCAAAGCAAGGATGGATATCAAAGATAATGAAATATCAAAACTTGATCAGTTCGATATTGATATGAAAGAACAATTCAAATCTATTATAGGAGTGAAAGTTACAAATTGACAGATAAAGGTGGAGTTCAATACAGTAAGATTGCAGAAATCAAAGGTCCACTAGTAGTTGTTGATGATGTTGAAAATGCAGCATTTGATGAACTAGTAGAAATTGAAACTAAAGAAGGAGAAAGAAGATTAGGCAAAGTTCTTGAAGTTGGAAATGGTAAAGCAATTGTTCAAGTCTTTGAGGGAACCACTGGATTATCGATTTCTGGTACTAGTGCAAAATTTGTAGGTAAACTCATGGAAATGCCAGTATCAAAAGAAGTACTTGGTAGAGTATTTGATGGATTAGGCAGACCAAAAGATGGACTACCAGATCCAATTGCTGATAAATTCATTGATATCAACGGAGAGCCAATGAATCCAGAACAACGTGAATACCCAAAAGACTTCATTCAAACTGGTGTTTCTGTTATTGATGGAATGATTACTCTAGTAAGAGGACAAAAACTACCGATATTTTCTGGCTCAGGTATGTCACATAATATTCTTGCAGCACAAATTGCAAGACAAGCAAATGTTGTTGGTACAAAAGATGATTTTGCAGTAGTATTTGCAGCAATTGGCGTGCAATACAGTGAGGCAGAATATTTTAGAAGAAGTCTTGAAGAATCAGGTGCACTAAAAAGAAGTGTTCTATTTCTAAATACAGCAGATGATCCTGCAATTGAACGAATCATCACTCCACGTGTAGCATTAACTGTTGCAGAATATTTGGCATTTGATCTTGGAATGCATGTTCTTGTAATAATGACTGATATGACAAATTATGCAGAAGCACTAAGAGAAATCAGTGCCGCAAGAGAAGAAGTACCAGGAAGAAAAGGCTATCCAGGTTATCTCTACACTGATCTTTCAACAATTTATGAAAGAGCAGGAAAATTAAATGGAAGAAAAGGCAGTGTAACACAAGTTCCAATTTTATCAATGCCATCTGATGATATCACTCATCCAATTCCTGATCTTACTGGATACATTACAGAAGGCCAAGTTGTACTTGGACGAGATTTATTTCGACAAGGTGTTTATCCACCAATCAATATTTTGATGAGTCTTAGCAGATTAATGAAAGATGGTATTGGTGCAGGAAGTACAAGAGAAGATCACAGTGAAATCTCAAATCAAGTTTATGATGCATACTCTAGAGCTCAAGAAGTAAGAGCACTCGCTGGAATTGTAGGTAAAGCAGGATTAACAGATATTGACTTGAAATACATGGATGTAGGCGATGTATTTGAAAAAGAATTTCTTACACAGGCAACTGATGAAAATAGAACCATAGAAGAAACTCTTACTATACTATGGAAAATTGTTTCAAAACTTCCAAAGAATGAAATTACTAAGATTAAAGACAAATACGTAGACCAATACTATCAGGAAAACTAGCAGCATGTCATTTGGACAGAATGTAGCTGCAACAAAAATCGAACTTCTAAAATACAAAAAATCTAGCCAAGTTGCTAAAATGGTTCAGAAAATTTTAGATGATAAACGTAAAGTTATTTTAAAAAATATTGAAGAAATGATTGAAGAAGCATCTAAAGCAAGAGGTGGAATTTGGGATCCATTACAAGATATTTACAAATCAGTCAATGAGGCATATCTTGCATTAGGAACTAATACGGTTGATTCTGTTGCTGAATCCACACCGCCTGTAATGCAAGTTGATGTACATATACGAAGAGTTGTGGATGTTAAAATTCCAACACTTACAGTTACAGAAAAAGATACAAAATCAATGCCATATGGTTTTGCTGATACCAATTCTTCTATAGATAGAGCAGCAAAACAGATCAAAGAATTACTTCCAAAAATTTGTAAGGCAGCAGAATATGAAAATTCCATTTTTAGCCTTGCAAAAGCCCTTGAAAAAACACAAAAGTTGCTAAACGCACTAGAAAATGTCATTATCCCACAATATCAACAAAAAATACGATTCATTCTTGCAACTCTTGAAGAAAGAGAAAGAGAAGAATACGCAAAGTTAAAAAAAGTGAAAGCTAAGATGGAAAGTAGGAAATAATGACAAAAGAAGAAATCAAAAAATTAATTGAAAATTCCAAGAAGGTATTAGAACAAGATCATGAAAATTCGTCTAAATCAATTAAAAATGATTTGAAATCATTTAAAAAGAAAACACTAGATCTAATTTGATTCACAGCGTATCATGATTTAAATATGGAATTATGGCGGAATAAAAATAGATGAACTCCCTTGTTTTATTATTATCTGTAGCAGCAATTACGTTTCTAATTGCTGGTGTGACAGATGTTGCTTATGCTCAAGAAAATTCCAGTGGAAGCTCAAGTGATGGCTCAAAACTAATTGGTGCCGGTTTAGCTTTTGGTTTAGCTGCAGGTGGTGCTGGCGTTGGTTTGGGTCAAGT
>JANPCQ010000102.1:0-13162 GCA_031431055.1 Nitrosarchaeum sp. | reverse complement strand
GAAAAAAAGATAAGCTTCATTTTGTTCATCTGTATGTGGCTTACTACGTAAAACATTGAAACCTCCTAATTCTAATTGAGTCACAAGCGAAGTAGTTGCTCTCTTGACTTGTCCCCAAATAATATCTGGGCTTCTCATCTTAAAATTAAATTTCACTACAAGAACATTTTCCCAATTATTTTTTGATGATTTTAATTTTTTAGGTTTAAAGAATTGTAGTGTAGATTTATTCTGAAAAGATCTGCAAGCAAGAATAAATTTTCCTATATTCTCATCAGAAATCGCAGCTGCTAAGTTCCTATTACTATCTATAGGATCTATAATTATAATCGATGTTTCAAATACTTTTGATGTCTTTCCAATTATTTGATTTTGTTGAATTTGTGCAATTGATTTTATTACATTCTCAAAACTACCAAAATTTAAAATTAAAACTTCTGATACATATCCACTAAAACCTTGTTTTGCAATTTCTGCTCCATAAATTTCAGTTAACTTTAGAAACGTTTTGAGTATTCTTACCTCATTTCTCATTTTAGGAGTAAGCGCATTTTGCATGTACTTAGTATGAAATGGGGATCTATCTGCAGAACTTTTCCATTCTCCTAAATTTACATCATAACATGGAACGACATTAATTTTAGTTTTCTTAATTCTAGCCTCAACATAAGGATGCTCAGAATATCTAACATAGGGATTATATTTTTTCATTGATTCAAAACCAACTTTTTTTGAAATCTCTATAAATTTTTCATCTGTAATTGATTTTTTGAATTTAATAAAAATATCAACATCTGCTTCTTTTGATAACCAAGTGTCTTTAGCATAGGATCCACCAAATTCCAATCCAACTATTTCAGGATAGTTCCTAATTTGATTTTTAACTAAAATAAAAGCTTCATCAGCAATTTGTTTTTTTGACTTTGCTATATTTTTAGATGGTATTACAGATTTCCCAATTTTAGAAATTATTTGTTTCATAATTCAGCCTTTATCTCCATCAAATCAGAATACACAGGTCCTTTTGAACTAAGGACACTTTGTTTAAGTTTGAACCCTGTAATTTCTTGTGTTCCAAAATCAATTGATTTGAATTTATCCAATTCTTTACTAATATCTCCAATCTTATTTTTAATTCTAAACACTGTGATATGAGGTTTAAATGGTTTATCTACAGAAAAACCTAATGGGGTTAATACATTTTCTACTTTTTTTGATAATTCTACTAGTGACTTCCCACCATTTTCATCAGTACCAATCCATACAATCCTTGGAAATTTTAATTTGGGAAACACACCAATACCTTTGAAATTTATCATGAAACTTGAAAATTTAACAGAATTTAATGATATCATTACTTTCTCTGCCATATCTTGTGATATGTCACCTAAAAATTGTAATGTAAAATGAAGATTATGTGGTTCTACGGGTTTAGCATTTATGTTAATTTCGGATTGAAATTTAGAAATTAAGTTAATTATTTCATTAGAATAAATTTCAATTGCTACAAAAGCTCGCATTATAATTTTCTTTTAATTGTGTTTTATAATAATTTCCGGTAGCTTCATAGACCAGCCCATTTTTGTTCTAATATTGATAAAACTAATTGTATGTTTAACCGGCATGCCTGGAGCAGGTAAATCAACAATAGCTGATGGTTTAAAATTCAAAGGTTATGAAATCATTAACATGGGAAATGCAGTAAGAGCAGAAGCTAAGAATAGAAATCTTGAACCTACTGGACCAAATCTTGGTAAGTTGATGCTTGAATTGCGAGAGAAAAATGGTCCAGGTGCAATAGCAGAATTGGTAGTGCCTCAAATTGAAAATTCAAAATTAAATGTAATAGTAATTGATGGAATAAGATCCAATGCTGAAATAGAAGTTTTACGTAACTATGGAACAGTTAAACTTCTTGCTATACATGCATCCACCAGTACAAGATTTGGGTTTTTAAAACAAAGAGGAAGATCAGATGATCCACAAACAAAAGAAAATTTTGAAGAAAGAGACAACCGAGAAATAGGTGTTGGTATTAGTAATTCAATTGCTTTATCTGATGAAACAATTTCTAATAATAACTTAACAAAAGATGAATTGATTGAATATACATTCAAAATAATTGAAGGGTGGATGAATGAGATCTCCTAACATCAGTTGTAAGATAGAGATACTTTCTTCAATTAATTCGTCTGAAGATCCAAAAAAAATTGAAACGGCAATTTTAAATGTATTTCCAGATGCTAAAATTAAAACTGATAATTTTTCTATTACATCAAATTCTAAAGATTTACATTTATTAGAAAAAATCTACGACGTTATTCATTCTAATCAGTCACAAAAAATCTATCAACGACAACTTGAAAAAAATTTAGAAAATGACTTTACTTGGTTTTATCTTAACAAACAAGCCGCATTTGTTGGAGCTGTTGCTCTCTGTGAGGAAGCAGAAGAATCACCGTTAGGACCAATCAAAGTGGTCTTAACTTCTTCTAATATTGATAGAATCATAGATTGGTTAATCCTTGAAAATTAATTAATTTGGTGCTGTTACCTTAGCGGTGGAATCTTGTTCGTGTTACCTGTCAGTTGATTAACCCAATAACATATGAAATTTTATTAGAATCTCTGAAAGTTTTGATGGGTGGTATTTCATCACTCACATGCCTGTTGATAACATGTGAATCCTAGTCTATCTCTCACCAATAAATCGAAATTAATAGGATAACTTCTCAGATAATATACATGGAAATTCCAATTACGATTTAGATTTTATTTAAAAATTGAAACAAATTCTGGAAGTGCAATAACACTAGTGTTTCTTATTGACAAATCCATATCTGATGACATTATTGTTTCTTCTGGATTTATTTCTATTAAAGTTGCCTTGTTTTGTTTGGCATAAATTGGTAAAGTATTTGCAGGTGATACTGCTAAAGATGTACCTACAACTATCATCACATCACATTTACTTGCATGAATCATTGCCTGTTGCCAAATCTCTTGGGGAAGAGATTCTCCAAACCATACTACGTCAGGTCTTAGAATATTCCCACACTTACATAAAGGCGGTATACGTATAAATTCAGTTAAAATTTCATTTTTGAAATCACAAACAGTACATTTTATTTTTACAATACTTCCATGCAACTCTAATACTTCTGTACTTCCTGCTCTTTGATGAAGTCCATCAATATTTTGAGTTAGTACAACAACTTTTACAAATTTTTCTAATTCAGCTATTGCCGTATGTCCTAAATTCGGTTCTGCAGAAAAAATATTCTTCCTTCTTTCATTATACCATTCCCAAACTAATTTTGGATTATCATAAAATGCGTTAATTGTAGCCAACTTCATTGCATCGTAATTTCGCCATAATCCATCTTTTCCCCTAAAAGTGGGGATCCCACTTTCTTGGGAAATTCCTGCCCCTGTAACAAATACAACTTTTTTAGCATCTCTTAGCTTTTTTGTGACTGATGTAAACATTTTTTGTCTATTTTATCTCAATTTCTAGAAAATCTTTTGCCGTGATAACTGAATCATGAATTTGTTTTGCTTCTTCTAAATGTCTAGTTTCATCTTTATATCTAGCTGAAAAATGTGTTAGAATTAAATTTTTTACTTTTGCATTTTTACTCAATATAGCTGCTTGCTTTGCTGTTGAATGGTATGTTTCTTCTGCTTTCTCCTTGGTCTCATCTAAAAATGTTGAATCAAACACAAGATAATCACAACCTTCAAAGAATTTTTCTAATTCTTTGGTTGGCATTGTATCTCCTGAAATTCCAATTTTTTTACCAGGTCTTTTTTCTCCTAATACCTGTTCTGGAATAATGGTTCTTTCTCCAATTTTGACTTCCATTCCATTTTGTAATTGATTCCATAGTTTACCTTCGGGAATTTCTAAAGCCTTAGCTTTTTCTAGATTGAATCTACCGGACTTATCTTTTTCTTCAAAAAGATATGAATATGTTATAACTGAATGATTAGCTTTACAAGCATATATTGAATAAATTTTTGAATCAAATATTCTTCCTTCTCTGACTATTGTAATCATAACTGGAAATGATAATCCAAAGTTTAGTATTTTGATATTTGCAGCTATGAATTCTTCAATTCCATTAGGTCCGTAAATTTCTAAAGGTTCAGTTCTATGTTGCATTGTCATTGTCTGAAGTAGTCCTAGTAATCCAATACAGTGATCACCATGAAGATGCGTAACAAAAATTTTCATTTTTTTATTCCAACCTAAACCTGATTTCATATAAGAAATCTGTGTTGCTTCTCCTGCATCAAACATGAGAATTTCACCATCTCTTTCTAGACAGATACATGATAATCCTCTGTTTTCAGTAGGTTGAGCACCTGAAGTTCCTAAAAATACTAGTTTCATTTTATCAAAATTGTCCTTGTCAAGCTTTTATGCCTATAGATTTCATATTTCTTTATTGGATTAATTTTCAATTTTTTTTCAAATCCTTTTTTACACATAATGGCTATTTTCTTACGTTTAGGTAAGATTGACACAAATTTTTTCATCAATTCTTCAGGATTTTCTGATGATTTAGATGCAGTTCCGTAAGGTAGATCTGTAACAATTCCATCAAATTCATCTATCATCTTTACTAATTGACTAAAATCTGCCTTGATTATTTTTGATTTGTACCCATTTACATCTAAATTTTCTTTTGAAATATTATACATTTTTTCATCAAAATCTAATCCAATTGCATGAATTCCCATTGATTCAGCTTCTAACAACGTAGTTCCAGTACCACAAAATGGATCACAAACAGTTTCACCCTCTTTTAATCCAATTAAATTTATCATTGCTCTTGTAAGCTTCCAATCCAATTCATGTGGATATTTTTTAATTTTCCTTGGTCTATTTTGGCTTTCAACTTTTTTTGAAAATCCAAAAAAATTTTCCTGCTCAGTAAAAATCAGATATATAGTAATATCTGGATTTTCAAGAGATACTTGAGCTTTAGAAAATTTTGTTATCATATCACCCATTGCTCTTTCTAATTCAGATATATTGAATTGGTTTGATGATAAATTAATTATTCTACAAACAAAAGTTTTAGCATTTTTTAAAACTTCAAAATTTTCATCATCTAAAAATAATCCTGACATTTTACGTAGAATTTGACCAGAAATTTTCACAAAAGTTGCTCGTTTTGTAATTTGTTCCCAACTAGTTTTTGATTGTATTATTACTAAATTTGATAATATTTTTACTTTTGCAAATCTATCATATGTTTTTGCAATTGAAATTACTTCATCAATTGCAATTTCTAGATTATCTTTAGATAAAATAAAAAAACTTTCTGGCATTATATTATTGCCTTTGCAATTGTGCCTGAAACATCAACTAAAGATGTTTTTCCAGGAATTGTATTTGTACTAATTATTTTTGTAACTCCTGCTTTTTTAATTTTCTTTTCAGCATCATTTCTAAGTAGAGCATGTGTACAAGCAACAAATATTCGTGCACATTTCTGTTTTTTAAGAAATTCTGTAGCTTTAATGATACTACCACCCGTACTGATCATATCATCAACTAAAATCAAATCTCTACCTATTACCTTATCAAAATTTGTAGTTTTGATTTCTACTTTTCCGGTTTTACGATCACGTTGTTTTTCAAGAGATATGTATTCTGTCTTCAAAAATTTGGCAAATTCTTTTGCTCTCTCTTTTCCACCTTGATCTGGAGAAATAACTAGAGGATTTTTCAATTTTAGTCTTGAAAAATATTTTACTAGATCTGGAATTGCAGTTACGTTCTTTGATTTTATATTAAAATACTTTAAACCGATCATACTGTGAATATCCACAACAATAATTCTAGATGTTCCTACGCTTTTGAATAATTTGGCAATGACTTTCATTGTTATTACTTCTCCTGGTAAGAATTCTCTGTCTTGACGAGCATATCCCATATATGGTATCACCACAATTATTTCAGTTCCGTATTCCCTTGCTTTTGAAATTATTGATAATGTCTGAATAAGATTTTCATCTACAGGTGGATATGTTGATTGAATGACAATAATTTTATTTTTTTGAAGTTTTCCTTCAAGTGTAATTTTACTTTCACCATCTGGAAAAACCCTTAACTGAGATTTTAATAAATTTGCCCCTAATCTTTTTGCCAATTTTTTTGCAAGATCTTTAGATGAACTTCCAGATATAACAGTAAATTTTGTCAATAATTCAACGACAAAGAAGGGGTTCTTAAATTTTGAGGGTATTGCAGATCATGATTTTTGTGATCTGCACCACCGATGGTTTCACTGAATTTTTAAAAAATCTGATAGATTCACCGGATCAGCATCCTTGATATTTTGTATTGTGATAAACTAAAAGTATAGGAAATATGAAAAGAATAACCGAAAACTGAGAGAAATATGGTGGAAAATAACTATGACATATTAGGAATTATTGAAGGCTCGACTGAGAAAGAAATTCGTAATGCATTTAGACGATTGGCACTTAGATACCATTCTGATAGAGGAGGCGGAAATGATCAATTCATTAAAATCAAACAAGCATATGAAGATCTCAAAATCGGCAAAAAATATCCTGAAACAGATTTAGAAAAAATTAGAAAATCTAGAGTTTATTCAAGTGATTCAGAAGAGACTATCAGGAAAAAAAATCGAATTTTGGGTCAAGAATTATCCAAAGAAATGCAAGTAGCTGAAGAATGGGCAGCAGATTTGATTAGAATAAATTTAACTGATACTAGATTGTTTGGTTCGAAAACTCTTGGAGAAATTGAACTTGAAAGAAAAGCTAATGGCACACTTTCAATTAAGGGAAATTTTATGGCAGGTAGTTTAACTTATGATGGCTCTATTATCATGCAGGGAAATATCACAAGTCCCTCTTGGACTGAAGAATTTAGAACAAATATTCATCTTACAAAAGGTGATTTCAAATTTATTAATCCACTGGAAAATAAATACAAAATTGAGAATGGAGCTAGAATAATTGTGGATAATGGTAATGTTGTAGTTGGAAATATTTTTGGTAGAAAATACAAAATTGAAGATCCAGAAGGAAGAGTTGGAATTTATGAAGTTCAAGAACAACGAACTCATATATCAGCACCAAAAGGAAAAATTGTTGCTGAAAATATTATCAATACAGTTTCTCTTGATGCTGATTCTATTATGATTCTTAATCTGGAAGATGATGTTCAAATTAATGCACGAGAAATTTTATTGTATGGGAGTAAAATTACCTATGACACTATAATTAAATTAAAAAAAGACGGTATGATAAGATTTTTTGAAAATTTCTCAATTCAAAGTCTTAGTAATGACGCAATTATCAAACTTGAGAATGGTAAAGAAATTAGATTATTTGATATAAAAACTAAAAAAATTAAGGATTTAGCAAATGAATTAGTGCCTAACAAGAATGAATATGATAAAGACGCTACAATGGTAGGTAATGGATTTACAATTACATATGAAATGTTAGATAATTTATCAAAGCCCACAAAAAATCAAAATGTTAGATGGGCTTCCAAATTTGGGTTTTCCAAAAACTGAATATTTCTGAGAGAAAATATGGTAGCATTAAAATCTAAAATAATAAAAAGAAATTAAAAATGATGACCTAATCTAATCGATTAATTCGGTCCAACCTTTGACGAAGACTGAGTTCTTGTAGAGTGGAACTGGTTGTCCAACAGTAAAGTCCATTGGTCTCATCCAAAAGATTGCCTTTGTTGGGCAAACACCGATGCATGCTCCATCAGAGATACATCTTTCTGGGTAGAAGACAAATGCCTTACCTCTCTTCCAGCCTTCGACTGGTTTTACTCTAAGTACATCTGGTCCTAATGTTGTACAGATTTCTACACATAGTGCGCATCCAATACACATTTGTTCGCTGATGTCTGGAATAATTCCTACTGGCATAACAAATTTTTTTAATCTTTTGATCTTAATATAATTTGCCCAAAAAATGGGAATTATAACGGCGTTTCAGATTTTATAACACCGTTTAAAATTTTGATCGCTTTTTCAAAATATCTTAAAAATTAGAACGATCAATTTTGAATATTTTTTCAATAGTTCCAACTTGATTTAATGAATTAAGCATCAAACTATTACCAATTCTTTTAAGATGATATATTCCAGATTTTTTTGAATCAATAATATGTCTACCTCCTGGAGAAAGAATCCATTCATCATTATCATTTTTTCGTGTAATAGCAGTAATTATCACTGAAGAACCGCTTTCTACTCCAATAGATGAAAGTAACATTAATGATGCATTAATGAATCTCCCAGATTCTTTTTCATCAAATATGTTGTAAAAACCATTAAACGAATCAATTACAACCAAGAATTTTCCATTTGATATTCTTTTTGCTATCTCAGATATGATTTTTTTCAAATCTACCTTACTTGGACGATAAATCTCCACCTTGCCATTTTTTTTAATCATTTCTGAAATGATATAACCACTATAAAGTAAATCAAAATCTAAAAAAATTACTTGACAGTTAATAGAATTAATTAGCTCATTTAGAAATTCAGCTTTAAGAAAAGGTTCAGAACATAAAATTATGTTTGGATTTTTGTTTGAAAATTCTTTTCTTACAGATATTAAATCATTATCTAAAATCTGTTCAGGATTTTTATCCAATACCACTTTAGTATCTAACAGATATAATAATGAATTTGGTTTTAAAAAATATGTCAGAAAATTTTCCTAATTCTGGTAAATTTATCTAAATAATGCTTCTGTATCTTTAATGCCTTTACAAAGTATTGAAAAATCTATAAATTTTCCTGTTCTTCTATTACCATCATTGTTAGGGTTGATTGTATTTTACCAATTTTTCTAACTTTGTTTGTGATAATTGTTCGTAATTTTTCAGCATCTTTAGATGATAATTTTAAAACTATATCATATACTCCATAAACTCCTTGAACCTCATAATCTATTCCCTCGTTTGAAAGAATACGTTTGGTATCTGCTATTATTGATTCGTCAGATCCTAGATCAGAATTCAATAAAACATATGCTGTAGGCATGTTGCAGATTTTCATAAAACACTATTTAACCTTTCATAGATCTTAAAAACTGATTAATCACCATCAGAATTCATTGATGTGAAACTAGTAGATCTTACATTGACAATATCACAATCTATTTCTACTTTTCCTGGTTCCCCAAAACCACAATTCATTCTTTGGTCAACACTAAAAGAAGATGGATACAATCTTGAATTATTATTTCTTAGTTCTCATACTGGAACTCATCTTGATGCACCATATCATTTTGTAAAAAATGGAGCAAAAATACATCAAATACCTCTTGCTAGATTACTAGGAAATGGTATATTGATAAAAATAAAAAAAGATAAAAATCAAGCAATTACCAAGCATGACTTAGTTTCATTTGAAAGAAAAAATGGTAATATCCCAAAATATTCATCAATAATCTTTCATACTGAATGGCAAAAAAATCTGAATACTGATTTTTATTTTATTAATAACCCTGGCCTATCTGAATCAGCTGCTACATATCTTGTATCAAAAGAGATCAATTTAGTTGGAATTGATTCCCCTAGCATAGATTTGGGAAAAGATAAAACTTTTAGTGTTCATAAAATACTTGCAAAAAATAATATCTTAATTGTTGAAAATCTGTCAAATCTGAATAAAATATCTTCAAAACAATTTGATTTTATAATTTTACCATTAAAACTTAAAGATGCAACTGGTTCTCCAGTGAGAGCAATAGCTATTCAACGAACAAAATGAAATCTATTTTTTTTATAATTTTTTGATAACTTACCAATAATTGGAATATGATTTCCACAAAACTTGCATTTGTTTTCCTCATCAAGATTCCAGCCTTGAATGTCAAAACTATATCTCTTGATTACAATGTTATTACATTCAGGACAATAAGTATGCTCTAGAGGGTGACCTGGTACATTTCCAATATACGCATACTTCAATCCAATTTTTTTTGCAATTTCATGATGCTTTTCCAGAGTTTTAACAGGTGTAGAGTCAAATTCCATCATTTTATAATCTGGATGAAAACGCAAAAAATGAATAGGCATCTCTGGCCCAAATTGATCATAAATAAATTTACATAATTTTTCTGCATATTCTAAACTGTCTCCAACTTGTGGAACAATAAGATCTGTTATCTCTACGTGAATTTTTGTTTTATCACGAATTTCTAACAATGTATCAAAAATAGGTTGAGGATCAGGAATCCCGATGAATTTTCTTACAAAATTAGGTTCTGCATTACCTTTGAAATCAACTGTTATACAATCTAAAAATTCTCCCATCATTTTTACTGATTCTGGAGTATCATACCCATTTGAGACAAATATGTTGTAAAGATTTTTTTGATGTGCTATTACTCCACAATCTCTTGCAAATTCAATGAATATAGATGGTTCATTGTATGTGTATGCAATTCCATCTGCACCATTATCTAATGCAGTTTGTATTACTTGTTCAGGAGTCATATCTGTACCCGCAATCTTTCTTCTTTGACTGATATCATAATTCTGACAATATTTACAAAGCCAATTACATCCAGTTGTGGCAATAGAAAATACCTTAGATCCAGGATTGTAATGAATGACCGGTTTTTTTTCTATCGGATCAACGTGACCTGCTATTACTTTACCATATACAAATAGGTCTAACTTTCCATTTTCATTACCACGTATTCCACACAATCCAATTTGTCCATCAGCCATCTCACAATATCTTGCACAAGCAGTACAACGAACTTTTTTGTTAGGTAATTTTTCATAAAGAATTGCCTCCTTATTCATTTAGATAATTATACATGATTTTCCCATATAAGGTACATCTATCGTAATCCTAAAAGTATGGAAAATACAACACTCACCATGAGCAAACCTGGAAATATTTGGAGAAAAGTTCATGGTAAAATTACTAAAAAACCAACTAATTTTTCGTGGCTAATTGAGAATAAACTTGCAGGTTCAGGAATACCTACAAGTTTTGATGAGCTAGATTGGATTCTAAAACAAGGTGTTACATCCATTGTAACCATGACTGAAAATGCATTACCTGAAAAATGGGTAAGTGGTATTGGTTACTTACATGTCCCCACACCAGATCTTACTGCTCCAGATATGGATAAAATAGACTCTGCAGTTGACTTTATTCATAAAAAAATTTCTAATGATCAAGCTGTAATGGTTCATTGTGCAGCTGGAATGGGAAGAGCAGGAACTATACTAGCTTGCTACTTAGTAAAATATCAAAAATATTCTGCAAAAGATGCAATTAAAAAAATTAGAAAAGAAAGACCAGGTTCAATTCAATCTGAGGTACAAGAATTAGCTATTACTTTCTATGAAAAACATGTAAGTTAATAACTTACATAAACTGTGATACTAGTTTTCCATCCACAATCTTAATCTTTAGTATTTTATTTTCTTGAAATACTAGAGTTATTCCACCGTCAGAATCAGGATCTTCAACCTTTACCAGTTCTATCATTTTAATTTGTTCGAATTTGTCCATTATTTTCACTTATTCTGGAATTGATATAGCATCTATTTTTCCATCAACTGCTTTAATGAACAAAAACCTATTATCTTTAAAGATAAATGTAATTCCTCCTTCCTTATCTGGTTCTTCAACTTCAAGTATTGGTTGTCCTAACAGACCATCATATTTTGCCATATTGATTAATGCAAAAAGTTCCTTATATCCCTAATTGATCGTGATCTCAATTTCCTTAGAGTTGTTTTTAACATTTCCTGGTTCTGTATAGCCATGTTTTTGCCAAGAAGCAAAGACCTCAGCTCCAATCCTATGTTTACCTTTTCCTAAATCTGATGCCTTGAAGACAATTTTTTCATTAAAATCAAATAATTCCTGTCTTACTTCGTCTTCAGATAATCGAATAAATGGCTCAAAGTTTTTAGCTACTTGAACCCAAATCCTTCTATCTTTATGAGGATTAACTAATTTGGGATTTCTTGTCCAGAAAATTGCTGCCTTTCTATAGGTATCAATAGTTTTACCAATTTCTTTTTTCCTAATTCCACCAGAAATTAATTTTATGCCATATTTCATTTTGAATGATACATCATTATTGTTATATGCATTAGTCCAATTTGCCTCATTGAACGCATCTCTTAGACCTCCTTCCACTTTAAAACTGACATTAACTTCTATAGTGTCATTTAATGCGTATTCGTCCTTATTTTTTACCATTTCAATATCTGAAATCTTACTTTCTACCATTCTAGCCGCTCATAATGATTTATATCCACAATAAGTGCTTTTTCCGAATACATGAATGCTCAAGTTATCAGTTCTGAACCTAAAGAAATTAGCCTTTCTATCACAGAAACTGATATAGGAATTTTATACATAATTCAACATGAGCTTCTAAAGGAATCAAATATCGACTTTGCAGGTGTTATAGTAAAACATCCTCTTACTAATGAGTGCTGGATGAGAATAAATTCAAACACTAAACCAATGCAAGAAATCAAAAAAGCAACAGATTCAGCAATAAAAATGGCTAATGACTTTAAACAATTATTCAATTCTAAAATTAAGGTAAATTAGATGAAATTTTGCCCCAGTTGTGAGGTCAAATTAAAAAAAGGTGATTCTGGTCTTCAATGTCCAAAATGTGATTATGTTGAGGGAAAAGAAACAAATCAAACAAAGAAGACAGTTCAAGAACATGAATTACAATTCAATGTATTAGCTGAAAATGAAACAGTGGAGACATTACCTACAATCAAAATTGAATGTGAAAAATGTGGTAATGATGAAGCAGTTTGGTGGATGTTACAAACCAGAAGTGCAGATGAACCTACAACTCAATTCTATCGATGTTCAAAATGTAGATACACTTGGCGTAATTACGCATAACGTTTAACTGGAACATAAAACTCAAAAGAATTAGTTTGAATTTCGAAGCAAAAACAAGTGGTTCAGATGATCTAAAAGCTATCATCTCGGCTATATCCACACTTGTAGAGGAAGCTACTTTTGTTGCAACAGCAGAAGGAATCACTTTTAGAGGAATGGATCCCTCTCATGTAGCTTTAATTGATATATCTTGGCCTAACTCTGCATTTGAAAAATATGAATGTGATAGT